>JBKJNN010000043.1:0-10749 GCA_046593625.1 Gemmatimonadaceae bacterium
CGATTCGACCAACACGCGCATTCGCGATCTGACGGTGAACAGCAAGCAGGGGATGCACCGGGCGACATGGGATCTGCGTCTTGCAGCGCCGTATTTCAATCCGCGCGCTCAGGGAAATCGCGGGCAGCCTGATGGGGCGTTTGTTCTGCCGGGCAGGTACACAGCTCGGCTGATGTTGAGTGGAGTCTCGGGGGGAGCGCCAACATTGATGGAGACTCCGGTAATCGTCAACGCAGATCCGCTCGTGCAATTGAGTGCCGCGGATTATGACGCGCTGCACGCGATGCGTCTGCGGGCGGCGAGAGAGCAGGCGAGAGTTCAGGGCGTCGTTCGCACCGCTGAGCTTCTAAAGGATCAGATGACCGAGGTGAAGAACGCGCTGAAGAGTCTTTCGGGAGCCGACAGTCTGTCGAAGCAGGTGACGGCCATCGATAAGGATGTGGATGACATTCTCACCAAGGTGAGAGGGCGGCAGGGGCCTGCGGCGAGTGATGTCGATGACAAGAACCAGTACACGCCGTCCGTTCAGCAGCGCGTGAATGGCGTGGCGAACGAGATAGGGGATGTGACGTCGCCGCCCACTCAACTTCAGAGAGAGACGCTCGACCTGGCAATGAAGGATCTGGAGGGCGAGGTCGCGCGTCTCAACACGCTTCTGACAACGAGGGTGCCTGCGCTTTACCGCGCGCTCGACGCGGCGGGTGTGCCGTGGACCGTTGGACGGCCGATCAAGTAATCAATGGAAGCAATGAAGCGGCTCGAGGATCTGCCTACTCCATGCCTCATTCTGGATAGAGCGATTCTCGAGCAGAACCTGAAGAGAATGAGCGCCGGTGTTCGCCGTCATGGCGTGGCGCTTCGTCCTCACCTGAAGACTGCGAAATCGGTTGAAGTTGCACGCATGGCTGTGGCCGGCGAAGCCGGCGGGATTACGGTGTCTACGTTGGCCGAGGCGGAATATTTCGCGGACGACGGGTTTCGGGACATCCTGGTTGCTGCAGCGTTACCTCCACAGAAGCTGGATCGAGCCGCAGCGCTCATCGACCGGGGTGTGAAGGTTACGCTCATTACGGATGATGTTGCGAGTGCAACTGCAATTGCGAAGCACGGTGGAAAGTTTGCGGTGCTCATTGAGATAGACTCAGGAGACAGAAGGGCTGGAGTCGATCCGAACGGAGAGTATCTGCTCGAAATCGGGCGGGCGCTTCGAGGCAAACTCGCGGGGGTGATGACGCATGCAGGCCATTCCTACGGATGCCGGTCAATTCAGTGTATCAAGGATGTTGCTGAGGATGAGCGGTTTGCAGCGGTGACCGCGGCTTCGAGATTGCGAACTGCCGGAATGCAATGCGATGTGGTTTCTGCCGGATCTACGCCGACGATGACCCATGCCGACCGGCTGGAGGGAGTGACTGAGGCGAGGCCGGGCGTCTACATGTTTCATGACCTGTTTCAGCTTGCCATTGGGTCGTGCAGGCGGGAGGATCTCGCGCTTACCGTGCTGGCTTCGGTGATTGGACGCAACCCGGATGAAAATCGTATTCTCCTGGACGCGGGAGCGCTTGCTCTTTCAAAGGACAGGAGCACGCAGGCAACGGCTCACGACGCCGGATTCGGGCAGGTGTGGGATCTCGACGGCAAGCCGCTGTTAGAAGATTGCGTCGTCGAGCGCGTGTACCAGGAGCACGGTGTTGTCGTGGCTGAGGATGACGCGCAATTCCAGAAGTTCTGTCCAGGGAGCCGCGTGAGGATAGCTCCGAATCATGCCTGCATCACAGCGGCGGCTCACGATCGTTACTACGTGGTGCACGGCGGACGGGAGGTTGTCGGTGAATGGGGCAGGGTCAACGGGTGGTGACGTTCCCATCCTTCAACCGTGCGTGTATATACAGGTATCGATCTGTTTCCCGCTCCGGAGGTCTACATGAAACTGCTTCGTAAGTTCAACTCGCGGCGGATTGCCGCACTGACTCTTGGAGTAATGCTGCTCGGAGGATGCGTAGATCTTTCCAGTCCGTCGGACAACCTCGGACGTCTGCTGGTGACGGTCAAGGACGATGCGGGTGCGGGAGTCCCCGGAATTGCAGTCGATCTCTATCTCGAGGACGGCAAGACATTCTGGACCGGTCTCCGCACAACGTCGAACGGAACCGGTGAGTTCCGCGCCGCAGATGGAGGGCTGCTGCCGAGGGGATACATCGCGAGAATTGATCTCCCTTCCACTTATCAACTCGCGACCGGAGAGACAAAGGACAAGCCGGCAGTTGTGACGGTGGGACAGACGGCGACCGTCAACTACAAGATCGTCAAGTACGTCATTGGGGGCAGTTGAGCTATTCGGTACTCGCCTGAGTGGCTGTCTTTTCAGCGAGCTTGACTGACTTGATGTTGACGAATTCCGTGATGCCGAATTCGCTCAGCTCGCGTCCGTAGCCGGAATCCTTCACTCCACCAAACGGAAGTCCTGCTTCGGATGCGACCATGCCGTTCACGAAAACCAGTCCCGACTGGATATCCCGGATAAACCTCTCACGCTCTGCGGGATGGTCAGTCCATGCGCTGGCGCCGAGCCCGAAGCGGCTGCTGTTGGCGATCTCGAGTGCGTGATCTATGCCGGTCGCTTTCCAGACTGACGCTACCGGCCCGAAGAGTTCTTCGTCATCTGCGGGGCTGCCATCAGGGATATCTGTTAGAACCGTCGGCTCGTAATAAAAACCCGAGCCGTCGATTTTCTTTCCGCCGCAGAGTGCTTTTGCGCCAAGCGAGATTGTTTTTTCGACCTGGGCGGCGAGCTCGTCGCGAATGTCGGAAGTAGCTAGCGGGCCGAGCTCGGTGGAAGCGTTCATCGGGTCCCCAACTTTCACAGCGTTGACACCGGCGACAAAGCGCTCGAGGAAATCATCGTACACGTCCTCGTGAACGATGAAGCGTTTGGCGGCGATGCACGACTGTCCGTTGTTGATCATGCGCGCTGTAACTGCGGTTTTCGCCGCCGCTGGAATATCGGCGCTAGCCATGACGATGAACGGATCGCTGCCGCCCAGCTCGAGAACGGTTTTCTTGAGTGCGCGCCCTGCGGCTTCACCGACCGAGCGGCCGGCTCCCTCGCTGCCGGTGAGCGTGACGGCAGCAATGCGGGAATCTGCGATGATGTCAGCAACTTCGGACGAGCCGATCAGCAGTGTCTGAAAAACTCCATCTGCAAAGCCCGCGTCGAGCAGAAGTTTCTCGATTGCGAGCGCGCACTGCGGAACGTTGGAGGAATGTTTCAGAAGTCCGACGTTGCCGGCCATCAGTGATGGAGCGACAAAGCGGAACACCTGCCAGAAAGGAAAATTCCACGGCATCACCGCGAGGACGGCGCCGATAGGTTGGAAGTAGATGGCGGCAACGCCTCGTGACGACTCGACCTGCCGCGGAGCGAGCATTTGTTCCGCGTTGTCCGCGTAATAATTACACGCCGAGGCGCACTTCTCGGCCTCGGCGATAGCGGCCTTGATGGGTTTCCCCATTTCCAGCGTCATCAACCTGCCGAGTTCTTCCTGGCGAGCGATGAGAAGTTCGCCGGCCTTTCTCATGCATTTCGCGCGGCTCTCGAATGACGTGAGTCGGTGGACGGAGTAAGCGACGGCTGCTCTTGCGAGCCGCTGCTCTATTTCGGATTTGGAGTGAGCCTCGAAGGTCTTGAGAGTCTCACCGGTTGCGGGGTTCAGCGTTGCGATGGGCATAACAGGATTCGCCTCAATTCATGAGCCACATGGAACCCTCTGCCGACCCAGTCGACAATGATTTACCGCCGGTGGTTCAGTTTCCGGTATTCCGAGGCCTACTGATACTGTATATAGAGCGGCTTGGGGGTGACCCTCAACAGCTCGCCGGGAGTCAGCAGCGGCTCGCCCTTTTTCGTGTCGTTGTGATAGAAGAGCTTGAAACCCGTGAACTGAACCGGCTCTGCCTGGACATAGTCACGATATGAATCGAACTTGAGCCACGGTGCGCCCCACCCGTCCATGTCGATGACAACCTGCACACGCGGATCGAGCCGGATTCCCTTTGAATCAGTCAGCATCTTTCGCGTAAACCTGTGCACCACGAGAACCTTTGGCGGAAGGTTGTTTGCCTTCGTCAGGTTGGACAGGTAGTTGATAGCCCAGTTGATATCCGCCGAACTCATCGTTCCGATTTTCTTGCCCGGCGGCTCGCCGCCCTTCATCGAGAACTCGGGGTCGAGTCCGAGATGTACATCGGGGCGCTTTAGGAATTGCTCAAGGCGCGGAATCTCCGACATCACGTTGCTCTTGCCCACCTGAATATCGAGAAACAGAAGCGCGTTGCGCTGCTTCGCCCACGAATAGACTTTCTCGACCAGAGTATCCGGCATGCGGAGGCGGTAGTTGCCATCCCGGCCCGGTGCTCCCTGCGCCACCACTACTATGAGATGGAGCGCTGGCTTGACCGGCGTCGACGGATCTGCCTTGTTCCACGCAGCGACCTCCTTGTCGAGGCGCGCCAGCATCTCGTTCGGTGGGAGTTCGCCGAGTATGCCCATTTTCTTCGAGAGCGGATTGCCGTAGTAGGCGACGATGCGCTTTCCCGGAAGTATCGAGCCCGGAAGGGGCGCAGCGGTTTTCACTGGCCACTTGGTGTCCTTCAGCCCCGCGCGAATGGCGGAGACCAGAGCAAGGCTGTCGCGTTTGTTCCGGCCGGCGATCGAAGGAACCGTAATTGGCGGCGGCTTGGTGCTGTCAGTCGCTGTTGTCACCTTCGTCGGCGTGTCCACTGCGACAACGGTAACAGGGTCCATGGCCGGGTCGGCCGCCGCAGGGACGGTCGCGGGCTGGCCTTCGTTCATCGCGCACGCGGCGGCGAAAGTTGAGGCTATCAGGAGCAAAGTTGACGGGACAAGCTTCTTCATACGGCCGGACCAGGTTTCGAGTGGGGTTCAGTACAAACTAATCGCACGACACCCTGTTCCGCGCGGCTGACATCTGCAAACCGTTGCTGCATATGACGGTTTTTCTCCCACGCAGACCAAGGCATTCACCCGACACATCGGGACAGTCCGCCTGCGCATTGTGCTATATGCGCCATTTCCCCCTGTTTCTTGCTTGCCTGGTGATTGCCGTCCCCGTGCGGGTGAGCGGACAGTCATCAGACCAGGGGCGAGCGTCGATTCGGCCTTCCGCAAACAGAGTTGAGGTGCGAGCCGACAGTCGGCTCTGGCTGGAGGGAAGTTCGAATATCAGGGACTGGACCTGCAAAGCCACTTCCATGGATGCGAGCATCGAAACTGGTCCCGCGCTTCCGGGGCGACCGGCCTCCGCGGGGCGCGCGGTGCGGGGAGTGCGAGTGAGCGTTCCGGTCAGAATGCTGAAGTGCGGCGATCGCCACATGGAAGCGAATTTGTACAAGGCCCTGAAGGCACCCGAACCCCCTGCGGAAGGGTTCATAGTCGCGACTTTCGAGAGCTTGCCCGATATCAGCGATAACCCTGAAGCTGTTGAGATACAGGGACGTCTCACGATTGCCTCGGTTGAGCGCACGGTCAGCATGTCTGTGAAGAGCGATCGACTTCCCGACGGGACGCGCCGCGCGCGAGGATCGGTTCCCATCAGGATGACCGATTTCGGCATCACCCCTCCACGGCCATGGGGCGGACTTCTCAGGACCTCGGACAAGGTTCTGGTCCAATTTGAAATTTTTATCGAGCCACTCCCATGAGATTCAGAAAGGTGGTAGGCTGGCTGTTGATCCTGCACGGACTGGCGCATGCGTCGGCCGGCATGTGGGCAACCGATATTGGCGGACAGCTTCTGGTCACCATTCTTTGGGAAGGCGCCACCCTCGGCTTCATGTCTGCCGGTGCCGGACTCCTGGGAGTCAGTGCATTTCGGCAGCGATGGCGGCTCTTGATCGGCATCGCTTCACTCAGCTCCCTGAGCCTGCTGCTGCTCTACGGTCACCCACTGTTCACCGTCGGGATCGCAGCCGATTTCGCTGCAATTGCGGCTGCCATAGTTGCGAGGCCGATTTCCGGTGAAAGTCCAGGACAGGTTCGATTCGCAACTCCGCTCCGAATCATTCTCCTCGTGTTGATCGCCTACACGGGAACAGTGATCGCCCTTCGCCCCTGGTATTCAGCATGGGGCACCACGCGTTCCGAACGCCAGATGGTGATGGTGGGAGATCCGCCAATCGGCGAGTCACACTATCGCATCGATCACGCGGTCACGATCAACGCTCCGGTCGATTCCGTCTGGCCGTGGGTCGCGCAGATAGGTCAGGATCGGGCGGGATTCTACAGTTACGACTGGTTGGAGCGAGCGTTTGGCATCGACATCAGAAATGCGAATACGATCATTCCCGAATGGCAGGGCCGCCATGCCGGCGATCGGATCCGCGCGGTACAACCATCCTACCTCGGCGGAATGTTCGGCGATGATCCAGGTTGGGAAATAACCGCCGTTGAGCCCGGTCGCTCGATGGTTCTCCGGAACTGGGGAGCATTCGTGCTGGAGCCGACAGGTTCTGCGACGACGCGCGTGCACATTCGGACTCGCGGGCGGGGAACTCCGACAGTTTCAGGCATAGCATTTACTCCCGCCGCGCTTCTGATATTCGAGCCCGCGCATTTCATCATGGAGCGGGGAATGCTGCTCGGCATCAAGACGCGGGCAGAAGACGCCGCAAATCGCAGGTAGGGGAATCCCTCACCGATTGCTCCGAAACTCTCCCTGGAAAATCGGCTTGCTCCCGACAGAGAGCAACGACCTCAGCTCCTAGCTTGCGATCATACGCAACTAGAGAGAGAAAGGTGAAAATCATACAAGTCATGCTGGTCGGGGTTGCAGTGCTTGCAGGAGCCGCAGTTGCAAATGTCCAGGCGCAACTAAACCCTCACGAAAGGCTCACCCTCGGAACACAAAGCCGAATCTGGATCAATGGAACGTCCAACGTTCGCTTATTCGAATGCACGGCAGCAGGAGTAGGCGCGACGGTGTCAGGCGACCTGCAGGATTCTCCCAATGATGTTGTGGAGAGTGCCTCGATCGTCGTGCCGGTTGCCAAGCTGGACTGCGGAAATGAGACGATGAACGAGCACATGAGAAAGGCGCTCAAGGCCGAGGGAAATCCGCAGATACTTTGGAAGATGACAGCCTATGAGATCCAGGGAACCAACCTGGCGATCCACGGAAAGCTCACCATTGCCGGCAAGGAAAAGGCGATCGATCTGCGCGGTACCGGCGCGGTCGAGAAGGGAACACTGCATGTGAAGGGCGCGAGGGCCATCAACATGAAAGAGTTCGGCGTCAAGCCACCTTCGCTGTTTCTCGGAACCATGAAGGTTGCCGATCAGGTCACGGTGTCGTTCGACCTCGTGCTGAATCAGTAGTTCGCGGCAGAGCTCCTCAACAAACGATTCAAATCAAAATCAATGGAGATCAAAATGAAAACCCCACGTATTGGCCGTCTGATCGTGACGGGGATGGTTGCGCTCTTCCCGATGGCTCTCTTCGGCCAGGAAGGACCACGCGTTGCAGACAACAAGGCAACTGCGACAACCGAGACAACCCCTGCTCCCGCGGCGGCGGAAGATACGCTGAAGCGTCCGCAGACGAGCAAGTTTCTCAGCACCGCTCCAAAAATCGAGATTCAGAATTTTCGTCCGTTCGACATGCGCGGCATCAACGTGTACGAAGCACCCAAGACTGACCCAGCCGCATATGAGGGGTTCAAGCTCAGCTGGGGCGCCGGATTCACACAGCAGTTTCAGGGACTTGGCCACAGCAATCAGGCGAGTCCGAAAATGGTCAATGGCAAAGATGCCAATCAGCTGATTCAGATCGGACACGGCTTCAACAACGCTGAAGCGAACCTGTACCTCAACGCGCAGCTCGCGCGTGGTATCCGCGTTTCGCTCACCCAGTACCTGTCCACCAGACACCACAATGAAACATGGGTGAAGGACGGCTACTTCCTGATCGATGGGTCGCCCATCGACAATGAGCTGCTGGAGAACATCATGAAGGTCGTCACGCTCCGCGTGGGACACTTCGAGATCAACTACGGCGATGCGCATTTCCGCCGGACTGATGGCGGTAACGCGATGTACAACCCGCTCGTCGGCAACTACATCATGGACGCGTTCACCACGGAGATCGGCGCCGAGGTGTATTTGAGAAAGAACGGTTGGATGGCGATGGGTGGCATGACAGCGGGCGAGGTTAGAGGTACTGTCACAGCTCCACAGTCCCGCGCCCCATCGTATCTCGCAAAGCTCGGCGTCGACAAGCAGCTCACCCCCGATCTGCGCACTCGCCTGACGGGCTCGATGTACACGACCAGCAAGTCAGCAAACAACACGCTTTATACAGGTGATCGCGCCGGCTCGAGATACTTTGACGTGGTCGAGAATACGACGTCCACCGAAGCGGCACAGGCCTGGTCGGGTGCAGTTCAGCCTGGCTTCAGGAGCAAGGTGACCGCCTATCAACTGAACCCGTTCGTGAAGCTCAAGGGTCTCGAGTTCTTCGGAATTGTGGAACAGGCCAAGGGCGGTTCCGCAACGGAAACGAAAGACCGTACCTGGAACCAGTACGCTGGTGAGCTCACCTTCCGCTTTCTTCCCGACGAGAGAGCGTACGTCACAGGCCGTTACAACACGGCCGAGGGAGAGTTGGCGGGGATCGCGAACAAGGTGAGCGTGGATCGCTTCAACATCGGCGGCGGCTGGTTCGTTACGCCGAACGTGCTTGCCAAACTCGAGTGGGTGAAGCAGGACTACAACAAGTTCCCCACCTCCGACATTCGCAGCGGAGGACAGTTCAAGGGGTTCATGGTCGAGGGCGTCGTAGCGTTCTGACGGCTGGCGTTCTCAGAGTAATCAGCTCGCGGTCGGGAGAGTGAAGTAGAAGGTGCTCCCCGACCCGAGCGCGCTCTCGGCCCAGATACGGCCCTGGTGCGCTTCGATTATTCCTTTGGCGATCGCAAGGCCGAGCCCCGCTCCCTGCCGGTCGGTGCGGCTCGACTGCCAGAATCGATCGAAGGCGTGAGCAAGTTGCTGAGGCGTCATCCCCATGCCTTCGTCGGTGACCGAGATCAGCAGCTCGCCGGCCAGTACTGCGACGCGGACGAGAATGTTTCCACCAGCGGGCGAGAACTTGACCGAATTTCCGACGAGGTTCGAGATGGCCTGCATGATTCTCTCGCGATCCGCAATAACGTCCGGCATATCATCGGGCGCATCGAGTTTCAGCCCGACTGATTGCTCACTCGCTACAGGTGCGAGCGTGCGCAACGCGTCGCCAAGAAGCTCCTCAGTGTTCTCCCGTCTTGGTGCAACCGTAAGCTTTCCCGCCTCGATGCGAGTCACATCGAGCAGATCGCGAATGAGGCCGTCCATCTGAACAGCCGCCTGGCGAATTACCGATGTGTACTGTGCCATTTCAGGCGGGAGATTTCCTGTGCGCTCGCTGTCCAGCATCACGCCGGTCAACATCTTCACCGCGTTAACCGGATTGCGCAGATCGTGAGATACGATCCCGATCATGTCATCACGCGCCTGAATTCCAACGCGCACAAGGTCGTGAAGGCGTGCGTTATCCATAGCCAGAGCAGCGCGGCGTCCGAGCTCGTTCGCGAGAAATCTGTCGTTGTCGTCGTAGCTGCCTTCTTTTCGATACAGACCGATGACTCCGAGCAACTGGTTCCTTGCTATGAGCGGCACGATGATCGCGGCTCCGGGCACAGTCGGAAAAACATCCATCAACTCGGGTGCAAACCGCTCCTTGATACCGGCGGATTGCTCATCCTCTGACCATGTAATCGGCATGAGCGTGCGGATTACCTCGGCAACCGGATGACCTCCTCGCACGTCAATGGGATGTTCCTTCCGTTCTCTCTCAAGCTCAACCGCACGGTTGGGATCGCGATGTGCCACGGCTGCGCCGTGGAACTGACCGTCGTGAAAAGAGTTCACTACACAAGCGTCAGCGAGCGCAGGCACCGCGAGCTGCGCAATGTTCTGAAGAGTCTCATCGCGTCCAAGCGATGAAGCGAGCCGCTCACCGGCCTCGGCGAGAAATCTCTGTGTTTCGTGGGCGCGCCTGAGATCGGTCACGTCGCGAAGCACTACGGAATACACCTTCCGTCCTTCGGCGACGAGGTGCGAGATGGCTGCTTCAGCGGGAAACTCGTCGCCGCTCTTTCTAAGTCCGAGGATTTGGCCGCGTTCTCCCATCTTGCGTGCCCGCACAGGCGACTCGCCGAACGTGCGCACATGCGATGCGTGAATCGCGTGGTAACGTTGCGGGATCAGACGTTCCAACGGCTGTCCGATGATTTCGGTGGGTGAATAGCCAAAAATTGTCTCGGCGCCTTCATTGAAGAAGATGATTCGCTGAGAGTCGTCAACGCAGATGATGGCGTCTGCGGAGATGGCTGAGATGCCGGCGAGGACGGCGTCGGGAATTGCGGGATTGTCAGGTCTTTCCGCTTGGTTCATGCTCGACGACCTCCTTTGCACATCGAGGAAATCAGGGAATCCCTGACAAGCAAGCCACACTCCGCCTGACGCAACGTCGGCATGCCGCTTTCTAGGTTGATGTATACCATGAAAACCAACCTGATTGGAGCATAAGAAATGTCAGATAAGCCGGTACCGTCAGATGCCATGAATCTTCTCTATAGTGTAGCATCGAGGCGTACGTTTCTGAGGAGCGCAGCTGTTACCGCCATTGCTGGCGGTAC
>JBKJNN010000192.1:0-3911 GCA_046593625.1 Gemmatimonadaceae bacterium
CGCGATTTTTTAGTATTTCTACGACAGCCAGCATGGACTCTCGCGTGGTTCGACCCTTGTTCTCCATCAGGATCACGGTGTCCGGAACGCCACGTTTCATGGCGTAGCTCCTGCCTACGGCGGCTTCGCTGGTTGTGTCGCCATAGCCGCGGCCTCCAGTGAACACTATGACCTTCCCCATGTTGCGCTTCCAGAGGTCGATCCCGTGATCGAGGCGCGCACGCAAAACCGGAGAGGGCCTCCCGTCGTACTGCGCAGCGCCCAGCACGACGATCGAGCCCACTGGACGGGCCTGATCCATAGAGCTCCAGATGAACACGGCCGCCATCCACGCTGCCCAGAACAGGACAATTCCGAGGAAGGCACTCACTATGATCCGACCCAATGCCTTCACAATCCGCCACATCCCCTGAACTTACTAGAAGGAAACCCGGCTGTGTGGTTCAGGACACGTCACCGAATAGCCGCGCGCCGCAAGGCTCGCCATGTATTCATCCTGCACCTCAGGCTCGCCATGTACGAGCCATACCGGACCAAGGCGCGGTGATGTGGCCTTCACCTTGTCGATCCACCTGTTGAGTTCCGTACGGTCCGCATGCGCACTATATCCGTTGATGACTTCCACCTGTGCCCTGAGTGGAACCTCTTCACCAAAGATCTTGAGCATCGGTTGGCGTTCCACGATTCGCCGTCCCAGCGTATGCTCAGCCTGGAACCCGACAATCAGAATCGTATTCCGTGGATCAGATGCGCCATTGGCCAGATGGTGAAGAATTCGGCCCGCCTCCATCATTCCGGAAGCAGCGATTACGATCATCGGACCTTTGGCGCTGTTGATCGCCTTCGACTCCTCGACGTCCCGGGTAAAACGGAGCAGCGGAAAATCGAACAGCTCTTTCACCTTCTTGACCATCTCTTCTGACTGATCGTACGTCTCCGGATGCATCTGAAAGACGGTCGTCGTGTCGATCGCGAGCGGACTGTCGACGTATACGGGAAGCGGTGGAATTGCTCCTTCTCTGAATAGCGAATTCAGGTTGTAGAGCATTTCCTGTGTCCGGCCTACCGCGAATGCTGGAATGAGTATGCGTCCACCTCTAGCCGCGGTCGTCCGAATTGCTTCGGCCAGATGCGCGCGAGCACCGTCGACCGATTCATGGTCGCGGTTGCCGTACGTCGACTCCATGATGACGGCATCCGCGTCGGGCGGAGAAACCGGGTCACGGATGATTGCGAGACCTGAGCGCCCGATATCACCGGAGAAAACGAGGCGCTTCGTAACGCTGCCTTCCGTGCAGTCGAGGATCACCGATGCAGATCCCAGTATGTGACCGGCATCCACATACGTGGCTCTTACTCCCGGAACAACGTCGAATGGCTTGTTGTAAGGAATCCCAACCATCAGTTCCATGGTTCGGACGGCGTGGCTCATTCCGTAAAGAGGCTCGATGAATTCCTTTTTCCGACGAGCGAGAAACTCCGCGTCTTTCTCCTGGATGTGGGCTGAATCCGCCAACATTACCGCGCACAGATCCCTGGTTGCCGCGGTTGCCCAGATAGTCTTGGTGTAACCGTTCGCAACAAGGAATGGGAGCCTGCCCGAGTGATCTATGTGCGCATGAGAAAGCACCACGGCATCGATGTCGCTGATTGGCAGCGGCAGCGCCTTGTTTTTTTCAGCCGACTCTCTCCGTTTTCCCTGAAACATCCCGCAATCCAGGAGAACGGTGTGGCCGTTGACATGCAGGAGATGGCACGACCCCGTTACCTCACGGGCAGCTCCGACGAAGGTGATTTCCAATGTGTTATCAGGCCTCTGCTGTTGCGCTGCGGGCAAAAAGAATCGTCAGGCGCTGTTCATCCTGCGACATGAGAGCCGGCTCCCACCCACCTCGGCTTCGCTCATTGAGAAGATCCGTTAGAGTGTCCTCGTCTTCGCGTGTGTGTCGCGTCAGTTTTACAACCACAGCCTGGTATTCTTTCATGCGGGCAGGAAATGAAGATATTGTTAGGTCCAGCGTCGCATTTTCAGGCAGCATTTACTGCGGGATTCGCACACCAGAATACACCAGATGATCGAACAGATACCTGAATTTCCGACGCTCACAATAATCCGGCATCCCCTCGTTCAGCACAAGCTGACCATACTGCGGAACAGTGAGACGCCGACAAAGATTTTCAAGGAGCTCGTCGACGAGATAGCTATGCTCATGGCATACGAGGCCACCATCGATCTCACGGTTGAGCCTTTGAATGTTCTCACGCCGCTCGAGACCACTGTCGGTGCGCACATAAGCGGGAAAAAACTGACTCTCGTTCCAATCTTGCGCGCCGGGCTGGGAATGGTCGAAGGAATTCTCCGCCTCGTCCCTGCAGCCCGGGTGGGGCATATCGGACTCTATCGCGATCACGAAACCCTTCAGCCGGTTGACTACTACTTCAAGATTCCCGGCGATGTCGCAGAACGCGATTTTTTCATCCTCGACCCGATGCTCGCAACCGGCGGAAGTGCCGCAGCTGCCGTTGACTCTCTCAAGAGATCCGGCGCGACGCGCATTCGCTTCCTCTGCCTCGTTGCGGCACCTGAAGGAGTACGACGCCTCGCCAGCTCGCACCCCGACGTTCAGATCTACTGTGCTGCGCTCGACAGGGAGCTCAATTCCCAGGGATACATACTCCCCGGACTGGGTGACGCAGGCGATCGCTTGTTCGGGACTCGTTAACGCTGCGCCACGACTATCCGAACCATTCCTGAGGCTCCGTTCGTTGCTGCTCTGCGGCGGCGGCTATCCAGTGCTGTGATTCGTCATCGACAATTTCTTCAGGCACCTGATCGAACCACCCCCGAGCCTGCTCGAGATCGCCGATTCGCCGCCAGAGCTCTCCGACGAGGTAGGTCAGCACCGCGCGCTCGTCCGCTGGCACTCCATCGTACCTGCCGAGCGCTCTCTCGAACATCCAGGCCGCATGCCTTCGGAAGTAGCGTTCGGCTTCGATGTCTCCTTCATCCACACAACACCAGGCAGCCCTGAGAAGAAGATCAGCGATACTTCTCTCATCTACACCCTGCCATTCCGCTACCTTGGCCGCCGCCTCGTACTTGCCCGAGCCCGTCGGCGCGAGTGATAAACACGGCGTTAGCTCGTTCAGGACATGCTCTTTAAGAAGCGGACTCACCTCGGCTTCATTATTGAAATCTCTCTCTCCACCCGAATATCCGCATTCACCACACATATGAATGAGATATGCGAGCGGTTGTGTCCCGGCCGCTCTTTCGTGGAAATCCGTTCTTTTCCCACCAAATGCATTTGTCGTGACAACAGCCTGTGACTGAAAGCTGTTTTCACAGATTGGACAGCTAAGCTCAATTTGACGCAACGTCGTCATGGCACCCTCTCTACGACTTCCCGTTTCTTGGTAAGGGAAATCTTGTGCCACCCTTATTTTTCATCGAAGAGCATTATCGCTCTTGTTGGAAATTTCCAGTCAACGTATTTTCTCGCATCCATTGAGCGCGCCGCGCTCCACTCCAAAAACTCGATCCCGGTTGTTGATGCTGATCAACCTGCTGCCCGACTTCTTCGCAGTCCTGAACAGCACCGATCGCATCGCGGCATATCTCCGCTACTTCGACAACCACCGCAGCCTCCTCGAGGCGTATTGGGCCAACTACGTCGTAGAGCCCGATAGCCCGCACTTTGCCGAAATTGCAAAATCCGCTGCGCTTGCCGGCCGCACTGACCTGCGCACCATGCTCGAGAGAATGGACGTGGTCACTCTCGCGAGAAACGCGGAAGACCAGTGCCGACAGCTTCTTGAGACAGATACCGACGTCGATGTCGTGCTGATGGTTGGAGTCGGCGCGGCCAATGCCGGTGAGCTCGTAGTCAACGGACGCGCGACTGCGTTTG
>JBKJNN010000015.1:0-25363 GCA_046593625.1 Gemmatimonadaceae bacterium
CCTCCCTTGCTCATCGCCGCGTAGAATTCATCGAGTGACACCGAGTCGGCAATTTTGAAGATGACGAACTGGTGGTCGGTGGGACCGCGGTCCTCCATCTGAAACGTGGTGACGCCAGCCGGAAGCGTGTCCGGCGCCTGAAAGGAATGATCGCTCGCGATAAGGGTCACGATACCGACTGCGCCTTGCTGACGTTCGAGGAGAAGAGGATCGCTATTGCCGCTTCCGTCAAAGCCAAGGCCCGCCAGAATCAGGGCAAACCCTGCATTCGGGTGCAGGAGGCGAGTGAGCGTGGTCATTTTTCAGGAACCTGTATGATTTTGCTGGTGGGATGCCGGATAGGTGGCCAGGTACCGAGGATGTATTCGCCGGGAAGAAAATCGATGGTGGTCGTGACAATGGATTTGGCGGGTACGCTTCCGAGGCCTCCCCATGGGATGCCCGGCCCGTCATCGGACGTCTGGAGTAGAAAGCTTTTTGCTGACACGCCACGCATCATCCGTTGGAACTTGAACTCGAAGTCGCTTCCCGTCGTGTTTTCGACTCTGATCACCTGCTTTCCGGCTCTCAAGGGTCGAGAAAGCTGAACGCTCCCTCGCTCGGTGACTCGTGCAACGACGTCAGGAATGGGAAGGGGTAAGTGCTTCCTTCCGGAGCGGATGACTACCAAAGGACGGGACATTCCGTTCAGGAAATGGTACCGGCTTTTGTCTTCGCGCGCCGAGCCTGTATAACAAACCAGCACGTAATTGCCCGGCTCGAGGTCGAGCGTTGCGTTCGAGGTGCGGGGAGGAAGCGCGAAGGACGGTCCCCCCAGCTGAGTTGCCCACTCGGTCGTCCGTTCGCCTGCCCGAGCGGCTTTAAGGAGATCGGTCATGGTTTTGCCCGGAGCGAGTCGCACCACCCATAGCATGTGAGCGCCGCGGGTATTGTCTCCCTTGTCTGCCACGATCGCGCGGCCTTTCGCCCCGGCGCGAAGCCTTTCGACTACAAGACCGGCCTGTGTAAGCCGGAATGAAGTGAGTCCCTCAGGTATCGTGTCAGGGGCGAGGAAGTAAAACTCGCCGGCGGTAACATCGACAACCTTGCCCGGAAGCGTGTCGGAGAACGGGGCGGACGTGGCGTGGTTAGTCCCGCTCAACTCGGGAGTTGAGAACGCCAACAGCAGGGCTGCTGCTGACACGATGACGGCAGGCAGACGCATCAGGCCAGGTCCGAAGGAGGGATCAATACAGTGGCAGTTGAACAAGGATTACGCAACGGCAAAGCCAGCCCCAACCATCAGCGTGCCGAAGTAATTTGTCAGGACCAGTTTATTGGCGGATCACTACGAATTCCTCATCGCATGGAGTCGATATTCCCCGTTCACGAATGCAATTCGCGTGTCGCCCGGTGCGTATGCAACGCTCGAGGAAGTCGACCGCTTCGCTACGGCCGTCGAAGAAACAGCGCGATCAGGGATCCCCGGTGCCTACTGAGCCACACCCCCGATAATCGCGCCCTAACGACTCGCGACCCCGAGTCGCCGCCGCAGTTGCCCGAACCGCGGATCGCTTTGAAGATCCTCGAACGTCGGACCCATGATAAAGCTTACGATCGACCGGTCATCGATTGACTTGTCAAGCCACGCGAACGTCTCGTCTCGGTTACCGAGTCCGGCGTACACTACTGCCACGTGAAACGCGCCCACGCCTGTGCGCTCACGGCGGGCCATAAGATCGGCGAGAATGAGATTGGCTTCTTCACGCTGGCCCGTGCGCGCGAGCATGTGACCCAGGAGCGCCCTGAACAACGGATCGCCTGCTTCCGCGCCGGGTCGCAGTGTTGCGATAGCCTTGTCCCACATCTGCTTTTTGGCATAACACTGGGCGATCGCAAACGACACTCCCTGAAGCGGCGGCTTGAGTGTCATCAATGGCTCGAGTTGAGCGAGGGCCGCGTCGTATCTGTGGGCTCCATAAAACCCCGATGCGACAGCGGCAATCGCGTAGGGATTGAGGGGGTCTGTTTCAAGCGCGCGTTTCGCCTCCGCCAGCTCTTCCCCGGGCCTGCCCGTCCACGCATTGAGATACGAGAGGGCGCGACGGTAGACCGAGCGGTTGGGATCAAGCTCGATGGCACGACGCAACGATGCTTCCGAGGCCGAAAACTCCAGCGTTGCTTCTTTCACCCGACCAAGCGAGTAATGACCTTCTGCAAGCATGCTGTCGAGTGCGATCGCCTTTCGAGCCTCACCCTCTGCCAGCCGCAGCAACTGTGGGACTGGCATGCCTGGATCGCTCGCATTGCGCGCACGCCGCACATACACAAGAGCCAGCCCGGCACGAGCTGCAGCATAAGTGGGGTCGGCTGCGATTGCCTTCTGGAAATAATCCTGGGCTTTCCAGATTCCGCTTTGACTGCGTAGAAGAACGGGATCCGAGCCCCGGAGATAAAGCTCGTAGGCATGCATGTTTTTCGTGCGATGACGAACGAATTGCCGTTCCTTGTCAAAACGCAGTTCCAGCTCACCCGCTACTGCTCTCACAATCGCGTCCTGGACTGCGAACATGTCGTTGAACTCACGCTCATACGATTGCGACCAACTCGTCGTGCCGTCCTGACCGTCAATGAGGCGCACCTGAACTCGAATGTTCGGACCGACTCTTCGTATTGCCCCCTCCAGCACGTTCGCCACGCCCAGGCTGTCCGCAATCCGGCGGACATCGACATCCCGATGCTTGAAGCTGGCGACCGATGAACTGGCGATTACGCGAACGTCGCCGGTACCTGCCAGAGCTGCGATCAGTTCCTCTGTGATTCCATTCGCCAAGGCAGCATCAGTGCTATCGGCACCGAGGTTTATTAACGGGAGGACAGCGATCGACGGTTGTGAGCGCATCAACATCGATTGAAACGCGGTGCCGTCCCGTAAACTCCGCCAACCTGAAACTCCGATGAACATGAGGACCACGAGAGAACCAGCAGTCCACCACGCCCAATTTTTCGCCAGGAACGAACGACGGCGCACGTGTGATGCAGAAGGAACCTCATGTTCGATTTCTGCTGCGACTTCGGCTCCGCTTCCATACCTGTTCAACGGATCCTTCTGAAGAAGACGATCCACGATGCTCGCGTGAGCCGCCCCAAGGTCTGGGCGTTGGTGGGTTAACGCTTCGGGTTCGTCATTCAGGATCGACTGAACCATCTCCCGATGGCTTGCCCCGGTGAAGGGCCGAAAGCCACAAAGCATCTCGTAGAGAACGACACCAAGCGACCATAGATCCGTGCGGGAATCCATCCCGCTGCCACGAATCTGTTCCGGTGACATGTACGCGACTGTTCCGGGTGTAATTCCCGGTCTGACGAAGGTCGCGTTCGTCGCCATTGCGAGTCCAAAGTCGAGCAGGCGTACGGACCCGTCGGCTAGGAGAATGACGTTGCCGGGCTTGACGTCCCTGTGAATGATTCCACGGGAATGTGCCGCCGCCAGTCCGCGCGCGATTTGAACCGCAATCGCAAATGACTCCTCTGCCGGTAACGGCCCGCGGCGCAGTCGCTCCTTCAGGGTCTCGCCATCATAACATGGCATGGCGATGAAGTAACGCCCGTCGGAGGTCTCGCCCACCTCGTGGATGCTGCAGACATTGGGATGATCCAGGGCCGCTGCCGCTCTCGCCTCGGCAAGTATTTGGGTTTGTTCCTCGGCATCGGTGCTCGAATGCGATGGCAGGAATTTGAGCGCGACTTCCCGATTAAGACGCGTATCGTACGCTCGATACACCGTCCCCATTCCGCCGTGGCCGATAAGTGGCCCGATGCGGTAATGCCCTACGTTCTCGCCTTCCTGGAGATCAGGGCTGATGAATGATTCTCGATATGATTCTCCACCAGTTGTCGATGAAGACGAAAACACCGCGTCGCCCAGCCGATCGAAGAACCGGTCAGCTACCTCGGCTTCGGCGAGAAGCGCGGTTACTTCGTCATGAAGGCCGGGCTGTCCGCGACACGCGTCATCTATGAATGGCCCGCGCGCTTCCGGCACCAGGGTAAGCGCCTGCTCGAACAGACGTTCCGCTTGTTCGTTCATGTGGAATCCCCCTCCAGCGCTTGTTTCAAATCCTTGTACAACCACGCTTTTGCGAGCGCCCAGTCCCGGCCCACTGTCGCTGGAGCGATTCCAAGAGCAGTGGCTGTGTCTTCAATCGACATGCGGCCGAAGAAGCGACACTCGACAATACGACTTTGTCTAGGATTTCGATCTTCAAGCCGCCGGAGGGAGGAGTCGAGACCGATTAGCGCCGCGGATCGCGCGTCACCAGTGCTTGCCGAGTCAGCCAGGGCAGACTCGATCTCGTGTAGAGGCACGTGGTCTTGAGCGCCGCCGCGCTTCGCCGCCCGTTTTCGCTTCGCGTAGTCGAGAAGTATCTGTCGCATGGCGGTGGAGGCGACGGCCAGAAAATGCGGATAACTCTGCCACTCGGGAGCTGATTGATCCGCGAGGCGGAGATAGGCTTCGTGTATGAGAGCAGTGGTGTTGAGCGTCTCCTCACCGTCCCATTGCTGTCTATGCCGCCCTGCGATGTGATGCAGCTCATCGTAAACGAGAGGCAGCATCTCCGAGAATGCTGCCCGATTTCCTGCTTTGAGTTCGTGCAGAAGGCGATCTATAACATGCTGCTTGCTTTCACCCATTGGCACCCTCATCCCGATCGAGCAGACAGCGCGAAACTAATGTACGCCAAACCGACGGATGTGCCACGAATCATAATCCGATGAGTGATTTCCAGCGGCTTGTCGTATTAGGACATGAGCGCCAGAACGGCGTGGCTGCAGTTGCTATGGAGGCAAGCTATGCATCGCATTCGGTTCGCTCTTATCGCCCTGGTGTTCGGATGCACCGGAGGCGACACAATCGCACCCGGGCAACCTGCACACCCGTTGGATTCGATCACGATCAATGCCCCGCTCATCATGATCGTGGGAGAATCAATTCGGCTCGAAACGACCATTCGCGATGTCGCTCAAAACTTCGTAACGAATCGTGATGTAGACTGGGCCAGCTCCGACGCGAGTGTGGCGATCGTCGATGCGGCCGGCGTGGTCAAGGCTGTCGGTATTGGTTCCGTGACCATAAGCGCGAAGAGTGGTGCCGTAGCAGCGGAGGCAATAATTGCCGTCGAGTCCGCAACGGGTAGAGGCTGTGCGCCGGATACTTCAGTCGAGTGCCTCGCTTACAGGTTGCTTCGCGTAAACGAGCAGGCACTCCCGGTTCACTCGCCGTGGGGCATCGGGGACTGGGATTATGACGCGGACGCAGGGACGTGGGAGCTCACAAGTGCGACTCTGACTCTGTTCGCCGATGGCGTCTATACGTACGCGACGACCCATCAGGCTTTCTCCGGTCAAACACTCGACGAGGTCGCGCGCGGGAGATTTGTCCGTACCTCCGCGTCACTTCAATTCTCGGGAAATGACAGGGAAACTTTCTCGGCGACGATCTCCGGGAACAGCCTGATAGTGCGTTACGACAATGCGACGACATTCACTTTCGAGCGTTAGCAATCGAGGATGCAATTCACCCTTTCCAGGAAGGAATCATGCGACACAGCAAACTCAAACCATTTTCACTCATCGCGGGCACGCTCATTTGCAGCGCGTTAGTCACCGGATGCAAGGACAGCAACGACCCAGTATCCCCCCCTTCGCAGCTTGTGCCTAAGTCAGAACCGGTGTTCACGGTTGGATCAGGCTCGAGATCCGTACTTCTGGGCCGCGCCACGTTCAGCGATCCGTCAGATCCGGTTTTCAAGGTGAAGCGGATTACAGGTGACTGGCACGTAGAGATCAAGTCGAAACCCGCATTCGACCTCGCGATCCAGACAATTACGTTCCAGCCCGGCGGCCAGAGCGGTTGGCATAGCCATCCCGGCCCCGTCTTCATTCAGGTCGTTTCAGGAACGATGACGTTTTATGACTCCGACGACCCATCGTGCACGCCAGTTGTTCGCACCGCAGGGCAGGGATTTCTGGACTACGGCGAACACGCGCACCTCGCCCGCAACGAGAGCAGCCTGGAGGCACAGAACGTAGTGACGTACTTTGCGCCGCCCGGCGTTCCACTTAGAATTGACCAACCCCGCCCTGGCAACTGCACGTTCTGATCCTACCAGGTTCGTTCCCTGCTGCGTAGCCGCAGGGAACGAATTCGTCGGCACGCAATGGCCCGTTTGCCTACCTGGCAATAGCCGAGTCGGCCGCCTTGAGATGGGCGCGGACGACGCGCAGCATTTCCTCCGGATTGTCCCACGTGGTTATGTGAGCCGCGTTCGGGATTACCGCGACCGTAGCACCGGGCACCATCGCCGCGTGCTTTCTGACAGTGACTGGGTCCGCCTCGTCAACGGCTCCTACTGTAAACAGGGTAGGAATCTTTACCTTGGGTAAAAATGCCCGCGCGTCGTACTCTTTCAGCGTTCCGACGATTGTGAACTCGCTCGGCCCCTGCATGTAGTTGTAGATCGCCGTGTTTACCTGCGACATCATGCTGTCGAGGTCAGCCGGCGACGGTCGAAGCCACACATACTTCCCGTAGAACATTTCCAGCGCGGCCTGATAGTCGGGAGAGTCGAAGTTCTTCTCTGCTTCGCGCGTCTTCACCGCCCGCTGCATCGAGTCTGGCAAAGTCGCGAGCAATGCGCGCGCGTGCCTTTCCCATTGGGGAATGTCGAGCGCCGGGCTCGCAAGTGTCAGGCTCGCGACGTGCTCAGGATGCGCCCGGTAGTACTCGAGTCCCAGTATCGTTCCCCAGGAATGACCCACGAGGTGAACCTTGTCATATCCGAGATGCGCGCGCAGTGAGTCGAGCTCAGCTACAAAATGCGCTATTGTCATCTGCGCCGTGTCGGTCATCGGACCCGATTTGCCACCACCGAGCTGGTCGTAGCGAATGACGGTGCGTTCGTCGCCAAGCGCTTCCAGGGACTTCAGGTAATAGCTGCTGAACCCGGGTCCACCGTGAACGAAGATGACCGGAGTACCCGGCCCGCCGCCGGATTTACGATACCAGATCTCACCGTCGTTTACGGCAAGCCGCGATTCACCCGGGCCGAGTGCAGCTACAGTGACCGCGGCGGCAGTGTCGGCGACGGGTTGCGGGGTTTTCTCCGCACAGGCAACGGTGACCAGAACCGGGACCAGAAAAGCGATTCGCGTGTAGCGCACTACGGCTCCTGAAAATGTGTGTCGCTAACGATGCTGAATTCGGCACTCGTTGTCCATTTCTGATTACGCCGCAGGGAGGAAAGTGTGCGACTCGTGACGCCGGCAAATGCAGGGCCTCTACCTGCTGAACGACACACTTCTTGTTTCGGTATTTTTCTTCCTGGTCCGCGATCGGCTTCCGATTGCTGTACTTTCATCGCCAGCGCACATCGAATTCACCGACTTTCCGGGATGACCATGAACCAGATTACGCCGAGCCTGCATCGCTCTCTCGACTTCGCAACTGTTGCAGGATTTGCTCTCGCCCCGACGATCTTCAGTTTCGCTGGCACGGCGGCCTACCTCGCCTACGCGCTCGCTGCAATTCACCTCGCGATGACGCTTCTCACTCGGTTCAGAGCGGAGGACGGCCAGCCAGTTCCGCTCCATCTCCATGGTTATGTGGAGCTCGTTGTGGGGATCGCGCTCGTTGTTATTCCCCTTCTGCTCGGATGGCAGGGAAGTGCGCGCGCCTTCTTCATCGCGGTGGGAGTTGTGATTCTCGCGGTGTGGATGCTCACGGCATACAAACACACCCCGGCGCGCACATAATCCGCCTTATTGACGCTTCATTTCGATGTCTAGGGTCGTGACACCATCCACAATTATCGTTTGCTCGGCGAAGGAGTAGCCTGACTTCACCGCCGTAATATCGGAATTCACGGCTGGAAGGCGACACAAGCTGTAGCGTCCCTGTGCGTCAGTCGTAGTTGTGGCGGCTACGATGCCCACGAATACCTCGACATAGATGCGTGCCCCCGCCAAAGGCCGCCGTCCCTCAGGCGTAGTCTCATATACCATTCCGACAAGTGCGGGTGCTGCCGGCTCTTCTTCCACGATGGGCTCAGCCGACGATACGACTTCGAGATCGACTCTCAGGTTTGAACCTGCCATCCGCACGAGCGAAGCGCAGGGCTGGTCGTAACCCGGCCCCCCTGCTTGCATGAGGATCTGCGCGTCAGGCAGCAGCGAAAAACCATATTCTCCCAACGCGTTGGTTTCAACACGCCCCGCGCTGTATCCATTCGTTGGGCGTTGCACCCACGCCCACACACTCACACCTGCGGCTGGGCGTGTGCCGGTTTTATTGCGCTCAAGAACAACGCCCCAAACAGTCCTTTCGCCGCCTGTTGGAAATGGCGGACAAGCCAGGGGAATGGCATATCCGGGGCAACCAACGTTGACGCGCAGTGTCGCGCTCGCTCGGAGGGTCTGAACTCCATTGCTTACATTCCCGACAGCGCCAATCGTGAGCACGGCTTCGCCAACCGGGGATTCCCAGCCCGCGGTCAGGGTGAGGGTGCTTTTCGCGATTCCCTTTTTCACAAACTCCGGCTCAAACGTGCCGCGCATGCCACCGGTCAGCCCTGATATGGTCAACCGGCCACCCTGCGATTTGACGGTGACAATAACCTGGCCGGTGGAACCAGGTACCACCGTCAGGGACGGAACGGATACCGATATCGAATCGCTCTCTGTCACGGCGTCCCGGCCGGGCTCAGTACCGAGAGAACAGGCAACTGATGCCATGGCCCCTGCCACTGTGAGGCAACCGAGGAGTGCTCTCACCCGTGATTTCTGCAGGTATCTATCCGAGCGAATAGAGGTTACCAGTGGGCAGACTGTCATAAAACACCTCCCTTGAGTGAATGCGCTTGACCGAATCTCTTCATCAGAGTGAACGACAAGTCAGGTCATATCACGACATGCTTTCCGATTTGGACCCGAATCGAGTTACTCTTCCACTATTCGTGGTTCATTCGCTTCAATCGGTCGCCCGCTGCCACCGGGAGGAGGTGATATGACGCGCAACCTTCGCAAACTCGCACTTACGGTGCACATCAGTCTGGCGGTCGGCTGGATCGGCGCCGTTGCCGCATATCTGGTTCTTGTTATTGCCGCGATGTCCGCTTATGGCACTCTGGTTCTCCGCGCGGCCTGGATCGCGATGGGGCTGATCGGTTGGTATCTGATCGTACCAATTGCTCTCGCATCGCTGCTCACGGGCATCATGATGTCGCTCGGCACGCCTTGGGGGCTGTTCCGGCACTATTGGACGATGGCCTCACTCACCGCCACCGCTACCGCTACCGCTACCGCTGTGTTGATACAGCACATGCGAACAGTCAGTGTTTTTGCACGCCTTGCAGCAGATACAGGCATTCCCGATTTCGCGGCGCTCCGCGGTGCGCTGTCGAGTGAACTGCTCCACGCGGGGGTTGGCATGGTGGTGTTGCTCACGATCAATGCGATGAATATCTACAAACCGATCGGCATGACATCTTACGGCCGGCGCCGGGCATTCGAGACAGCCGTGCAGGCCCGCGCAGTTGATGTCGGCCAACCGGCACCGCATCCGAAACCGGCCAAGGCCACACCTCTTTGGGTGCGGGCCCTGGGGTACCACGCCGTTGGCGTTGCGGTCCTTTTCGTGATCATGCACATCGTCGGGCGCGGCGGACTGCATTGAGCTCGCGTCAGGCGAACGCGATGCTCTGCGCGGTCGTGGGCAGGCGCCAGGCTAGTCCGACAACACATCCTCTATGGCAGCGAAACAATCGCGCAATCCTGAACGCCAGCGGTAAGCTCGGATCGTACTTTTCTACCTACTACCCAGACAAGCTAACTGCTGGCGCGCGTGACGCCTGTTGGGTTCCTTTTTCAACGTTGCTGCATACTCCGCCTTCGCCTCTGCAGGACGGCCAAGTTCCAGCAACATGTCACCCAACAGCTCTCGCGCAGGTGCCAGCGGTCCCGGTGAAACCGCGCTCTTCTCGGTAGCGTCCTCGCGCCCAACGGCCTCGCGCATCTGCACCAACGCTTCGCTGCCCCGACCCTCGGCCAGCGCCAGCCACGCCCGCGCAGATAGATGCTGAATACCTACCTGAGTTGCCCAATATTCTTCGCCCTGAGATTCAAGTTGGCGCTGGATGGCTGCAAGTGAATCCACCGCCGCGCGCGCCACTGCCAGGTCGCGGATCCGGGATCCTCCAAGCGCACGGGCGAAATAGGTCATCGCTTCCGTGTAGGCAAATGCGGTTGGCCGCGCCTCGAGTTTGGCTGCCTCGGGCCAGGCTCTTCTCTCCAGAGCCCAGCGCGCAGGAATCGCTGCGAGCGCAAATAAACCGGCCGAGCCAGGCGCGGCCCCGGTGACAGCGGTCGGATCGAAGTTCGCAGCGAGCGCAGGCAGGCGGTCAAGGATCGCTCGTGCATCGGTAACACTGTCCAGCTGCAGGTACGCGTACATCGCGTAGTCGGCAGCGTGCAATGCCTCCGCTATCGAACCTCCGGCAATAGCGACGTCCATCGAACGTTTGTTCACATCGATCGACTCGTTCCACAAACCAACGCGCGTGAACGTGTGGGAGGGCATGTGAAGCGCATGCGCTGCCGAAGGCGCGATGCTCGAATACCGTTGCGCCGCGGCACGTGCACGCGCAGCGAGCGGTGGGTAGTCGTAAGTGTGAATGATGTAATGCGCGAGTCCGGGGTGATTGGGGTGCTGCTTGAAGAGTGACTCAAGTATGCGGCCGGCCCGGAGCTGGCTGGCGTATGTCTTGTCCGTTGGCAGAGCAGACGCTGTCAACGAAAGCGCGTGGAATATCTGCGCCTCGGTGTCTTTCGGGTACAGCAGTGCGAGCTTGCTCATGGCCTGCTCGTAAGCGGTGACTCGGGCTCGCTGGTCACGATTCTCGTAATCGTCGTATAGCTGGCCGACCGCGCTGATATACCCTCGCTCGCGCTCCGAGGCATGATGGCTCTGTTTCGTCGCGGCCTCTACAGCCATCCGGCCCTGCTGAAGCCGCGACGCCTGTCTCGTGCCCGGCGCCATCGGATTTGTCCATATGCTGAGTGCGACTCCCCACCAGGCGATGGCGCAGGTGGAGTCATTTGCGATCACTTCATTGAATGCTTTTATCGACGCGCCGAATTCAAAGGAGTGTAACAGCGCGACTGCCCGATCCACTTTATGCGCAACGGCCTTATCGCACGAGGTTGGAAAGTCGACCGCGCCGAGCCGCTCAGTCGGCGCGCGCTCGGGGTGTGCGTGGTCTTGCGGATAAACCGCGAGCGCGGGAATCGCCTGGATAAATGCTGCCGCAAGCAAAATGCGTCTCATGGCTGGCCCCCTTCGTTGATATTGCGCGGCGAAACCATGAAGGGCAAGGGCACTTGTTCGTGGGGAACACGATCGCCTGCATTGTCGTGCGAATGAAGCTCCGAGCGCCAGGGAGATCGCTCCTCGGCGCCTCGTGAAATTGGCTACGGAACGCCGGGCGCCACCGTGACCTGCTGGTGCATGACGATCTGCCACTCCCCGCCGCGCTTGATCAGAATATTCCGTTCGAGAGCACGAATGACTCCCGGCTGCCACGGCGTTACTGGCGCCGGCACAGGGAAGCCGGTTACGCGAGCGTCGATGTCCAATACCGCGATCGTACCCGTAAGAAACGTCAGTCCACGTATCGTGGAAGTGCGCGTCGAACCCGCAAAACGCCGAAGTATATTCGTGTACAATCCGGTGATCGCCGCCGCGTTCCGAAGGACGAGCCCAGTGGGACCGACCCACTCCGCCGCTGCGTATTGCGCCGCGTACGCTACCGGATCGCCTGCAGTCCACGCTTGGTCAAAGGTGTTCACGATCTCCTCGATCGCGGTGACGTTACCCCGACTTCCGCTGATATTCATCAGCGGCTCTGATGTTAATGGAG
The DNA here is from genome assembly GCA_046593625.1 of Gemmatimonadaceae bacterium. GTDB lineage: Bacteria > Gemmatimonadota > Gemmatimonadetes > Gemmatimonadales > Gemmatimonadaceae > UBA4720. Next base: position 11,955 of record JBKJNN010000015.1, read on the forward strand.
AGGTTGGAGCTGGTTGTTCGTTACATGCGGTGCCAACACCGACAACTAGAATTGCGACGGCGATCTGCGAAAGCTTTTTGAGCACGAGTCGACTCCAAAAATGAATGTCCTCGGAATCTTATCCTGGGGCGATCAGCGTTTCTTGAACGCGAGAAAGGTGCGGTATTGCCGGGGAGTCATCCCCGTGTACCGCTTGAACGTGCGGCTAAGGTGGCTCTGATCGGCGAAGCCTGACTCGTAGGCTACCTGGGAGAGTGACAGCTGCCGATCAGCCAACTTTGCGCGGGCGGCGGTCAGCCGGCGACGGCGCGCATACTCGCCCAGCGAGCAGCCATGGAAGCGCCGGAACACAACCGCGAAATGCACGGGATGCACGGGATGCACGGGATGCACGCCCGCCCGCTCCGCAATACGCGCGCTGCCATAGAACCCCCCGCTTTCGAGGGCCGGGAGCGGACCAGTTGCGGCGTCGCCGGGAACATTCGTTCGGAGCTTCATTGGCGGGAGTGTTCCGGATGAATTTCTGGCCAGAGCAACCGGTCAGTCTGTGGCCGAGGGGAAAAATTATAACCTGATCCAGAACCTGTGACTTGCTGAAGCAACCGTCAAGTCGGTTAAAAGGTCAATCGCGCCTCGCTCCTGTCCATTGCATTGGACCCTGAACATCCCGTCATCAACCGATGGGCGCAGACGTACTGCGGGATCAACTCCCGTTGCGACCTGAAAGACGCCGCCTGAGCGTAGTTGCCACCGCTCAGCGAGTGTATTTTCAGACGTAGAGACGATATAAAACAGGGCGCTTGCCGCCTTCGCCGACTAACGAAACGAGGAAGCTGACGAATGAATACCATGGATGTGCTGTCGAACCGCCGCTCGATCCGCGAGTTCACCACCCGCGAGCCAACACGTACAGAGATCGAAGCACTGCTCGATTGCGCAGTCACAGCGCCCAACCATCGCCTCACACAACCATGGAGATTCTACGTCCTCGGCTCCGAATCCAGACGGTCATTCGGCCGCGTGCTCGGCGGACGCAAGGCGAAAAAGCTCGAGGATCCGGTAGCCGCGGAGCAGCTGGTGCAGAAGATAGGCGAGGAACACGCGGCGCTGCCTCTCATGATCGCAGTTGCGGTTATCAAGAGCGACAATCCAGAGATCAGCCAAGAGGATTACGCAGCGGTAATGATGGCCGTGCAGAACATTTCGCTCGCAGCGGTTGCAGCCGGCCTGGGCACGCACATAAAGACAGGAGCCGTTATGGATGACCCTGGAGCCCGGGCTGCGATTGGCGTCACCGACTCGGAGCGCGTAGTTGCTATCATGAACGTGGGAGAGCCAGCTGCCATTCCAGCGGCGAAAGCACGTCGTACGGCTTCGGAATTAACCACCTGGGTCCCCTAAGTAATGAGGTAGACATGTTCGGCGGAATTGCCGTTTAGGCTTTCACCGGGACGATGTCCATGACTGAATCGCCACGTCTTCTTCAGCACTTCCTGGCTGCGATTGCGTATCGCACCCAGAAGGCGCTGCGAGGAGCGCCTCCGGAATTCGCGCAGTTTCGCGCGGGGCCAACTACACGGACGCCATTCGTATGCCGCAAATTGAACTCATGGCCCTCCTCGTCCGCGAATACGATCCCGCAATTCGCTTCTTCATCGACGTTCTGGAGTTTGAACTGGTCGAAGATTCCCCCTCACTCACAAACGATGGACGCCCCAAGCGATGGGTTGTCGTCGGTCCGAAGGGAGGAACCGGGAGAATTCTGCTCGCGCGCGCCGACACCGATGAACAACGCGCAATCGTCGGCCGCCAGTTCGCAGGCCGAGTCGGGCTATTCCTTAGAGTAGATGATTTCACTGCGTCTTTCGAACGAATGCAGGCAGCCGGAGTCGAATTTGTCACCGAGCCCCGCACGGAGGTATTTGGACAAGTCGTCGTTTTCCTCGATCTGGAAGGGAACCGATGGGACTTGCTTGGTCCAACCCCATGAAGCGGGGTCTTTGATTCGGCCGAGGTGAAAAAGCGGTGGGCGCAATGACGCGAGACGTATTGACCGCGTCGCAGTTTGCTCGAAGCAATCGAGCGGTGGGCATCAGAACGCGGATGCGCTCGCATTTCAGTTACGAGCGCGGAACATCGTGATACTGCGCACGCTTTCTATCCGAACTGCGGTTTCCCATACACAGGAAGACGTTTTACAAAACATCTCTCGACCATGCAGGCGACAGCCATCCAGAACGAGGACAAATAATGCGAAGCTTTCACCTGGTCGGTCTTGTTGTGGCACTCGGTTGCTCGGGGTCATCCCGTGACGGGGCAGCGACCGAGTCTGACTCCGCGTTCACCGCCCTGCAGGCCCGCGGCGCAACCGCGATGGGCGTTGACCAGTACACGTCTTCTCATGTCTTTGAATCACTTCCCAACGGTGGCCGCATAGTGCTTCAACGCGACTCGGCTGATTCAGCAGGTGCCGAGGTGATTCGCGCTCACATGCGGGACATTGCGTCACAGTTCGGCAGCGGTGATTTCACGATCCCCGGAATGGTTCACGCGCAGGATGTGCCCGGAACCGCTGAAATGGCTGCGCGCCGTGCCAGCATCAGCTACGTGGCAGACACCCTTCCCCGCGGCGGAGAAGTCAGGATCTCATCCCGGGACACCGCTGCAGTCTCCGCGATCCACGCTTTCCTCGCTTTCCAACGGATGGACCATCGCGCCTCCGGCCACAAAATGTGAACGCCGCCGCGTGTGAGCACCCCGGAAATGGGAAGAGCACGGAGATTGCACTTGCGCCCCCAGAGACCCGACCACATAAGAAGACCGCCTTCTTTCCCCTCTTTCTCGATACCATGCCCGACGCAGCCGACAAAGAAAGCCAGGACGAAATTCGGAGCCGCGTAACGCGACTCGCTTTTGGCGACGACCCGAAACGTTTTGACGAGTTTGTAAACGCCGTTGGCGAAGCAACCCCCGATGGAGTTGAAGTGATTCTTCGCGGCAGTTCGATCACAGGACACAAGTGGGGATCGGACGAGCCGTTTGACGCAGAGGGACCTGGCACGAGTGATCTCGATGTGACATTCGTTGGCGGCGACATGGTCTCGCTGTTCAGCGAATTCCACATTGCAGCTGTCCACTCTGTTCCACTCAGCGACGAACACCCGTACGCATGTACTGCACTCGGCCCGCTTCGGCGACGCCTCTGCTCGATGACCGGTCGCCCCGTGAACATTCAGGCCACGACTTCACTCGTTCAGTACGTACGCGATATCGTGATGGACCAGCCATATCTCGTTCTATTGAAGAAACCCGAATCCGACGAGCCGGAACCGCCAGGCGATTCAGGCGATGCGTAAAGCCGAGAGGCCGGGAGCGCCCTGACCCTTGCGGCTTCTCACGTACAACATTCGAGAAGGCGGTGTCGGCCGCGCCGAGCAGATTGCGGAAGTCATTCAGTCGGCCGCACCTGACGTAGTCGCGCTCCAGGAGGCGCGAGATCCTGCAGTCGTCGAGCGCATTGCAGAGATCGCCGGCTTCCGTTTCTTCGGCTCGAGAAGAGCTCACTCCACCGGCTTTCTCAGCAATGTTCCCGTGCTGTCGCACGCCTGGCGGCATCCGCCGCGCACGCGTCACGCGCTTCTCGAGGTATCGCTTGGCGACGGTTTTCCCCGGCTGTTTGTTCTGCATCTGCGCGCGTGGTTCTCGAAATGGAGTGAGCGACAGCGCGCCCGTGAGCTCCGTGGCTTGTTGGATGGAATACAGAACCAATTGATCCAGGAAAAGCGAGCATTCGCCTTCCACGTGCTTGCGGGTGATTTTAATGCGCTGGCTCCGGGTGAGTTGCTCGACCCATCCCACATGCCGCGCTGGATTCGCGGAATGATCTGGATCAGCGGTCGCGATATCGCCCGAAGCACCATTGAGATGATGCAGGCGGACGGGTACGTGGATGCGTGGCGTGCGTTGCATGCCGATCACGAAAGCCACCCCGGATCTACCTTCCCCGTCTGGGACCCGCACGTGCGACTCGACTACGTCTTCACCCCAGCGGAGTTTGCCTCGAGGTTCAAGGCGTGCGAAGTGCTGACAACACCCGAAGTTGTGCGAATCGCGTCGGATCATTTTCCTCTCCTGGTCGAGATAGAGGCGGACAGGTAAACGTTCCAGGGCTGGCCGTGAGGGAAACTTTAGGTCCAATGCTTCGTACAGGCTATGAGGGAGGAGCACTACCATGAAACAACTCTCGAAGCGTTGGCTCGCGGTCATTTCGATCTTCGCTCTCGTCAACGTCGGCGGTGCTGTGTACGCCGCAGCAATGGGCGAAGGAATGCACGCCGGACTCCACGTCAGCTTGTTGCTACTCGGCTCGGCAGCTTTCGCCGTGTGGCGCCTCGGGAAGGGATCGAATACTGAAGAGTCTCAGCCTGCAGGCGCGGTAGGGGATACGATCGAGCGGATCCAGAACTCAGTCGATGCAATCGCCATTGAAGTGGAACGCATCGGTGAGGCACAGCGGTTCAACGACAAGATCATTGCGGAACGGGCCCGCGAAGTTTAGTAACGCAGAAACGTCGGGCGCCTGTCTCATCCCCGGTAGTCCTACAAAGAATCGTTGCCGTTTCAACGATCTTGAAACGGGCGGCATCGACCTCGTTGACGACAACATCTATCTCGACGTGGAGCTCGTAGCGGGCGGTTGACTCACCTTCTGATGGGGATCGATGAACGCAGCAGAAGATGCCTACTTCATCGTCAGCGCCTACACACTTACGCTCGGCGATCCGGAATTCATCCATCAGCACGTAGTCGACACTTGGGCAGCTCAACAGGCTACTCAGGATGACAAGCCAATCCGCACGTGCTTCGCTCTCGTCGGGCTCTACCTTCACGTAGAGCGGCAGTTTACCGGTCGTGCCGTACAGTTGGCTCACATTGAACTTGCGCGACACCGTGAACCGTGGCCGGTCGGCAACTCTGCCGGCTGACTCCAGTCCGGCTATTTCGTCCAGATGAGAATACTGCCACAGCCGCTGAGTCCCACCTGATACTCCATTGGCGCCCCGATCCCCGCATACACTTCTATACCCTTGACCTCATTTGGGCGCACCCACACGTCGAGATCATCCGCGGTGATTCCGCCCAGCCGTTGACCGTTGAGGAAGATCGGAGGCGCGCACCACTCTGACGTGGCTCCGCGAACGAGTATGGTTCGCTCGAAACCCCCTCCATCGTACTCGAGCCGCACGCCCCCCATGACTTCAAATAGCTCCGATACGCGGATGGGCGCTCGCCGTGCCACGTCAACATCGGTCAAATAGCGGCCCATACCCGAACGCATCCGCGACTGGAATCCATTGGTGTCCCGATCGTAAACGCGCCTGCTGGCAAGGATGCGCACCGTATCCAGAACTGTCTTGAGCGTGGACAACTCCACTCGCACAGGATCCGCGCCCTTTACAACATCCACGCGACGGCGGTCGGGAAAATATCCGAGGGCGCGCACGTCGAGCATCCGAGTACCCACCGGAGCACCAGTGATGATCCATTCACCCTGAGCGTTCGCGCGAGTCTGCGGTCCATCGGCAAGGCGCACCAGAGCGCCGGCCAGGGGCTTGCCCCCCTGAGCGGTCACCACCGTGCCACTCAAAGTCCCGTTGCCGGTTCGCACCGTCCGCGCGAGTGGAGCTGCTGCCGCTTTCTTCCGCTGCACCGTGTCTACTTCGACCACTGTTGCTATAACGCCAGACGCAGGTCCGATGTACAGTTCACGACGCAGAAAACCATCAGCAGGCACCTTCACCTCGATGAGGTCAGTGCTATCCGCACCACGGGTTGCCATCAGCGCCATTGTCCCGTCCCTCGGCACATTACACATGGCAAACCACCCTTTCTCCCCGGTGGTTGCAACAAGCCGGGGAACGCGCCACATCATCCCGTCTTTTCTGAACGAAAGCTCCAGCCATTCTCCGGTGACCGTCACTCCCGACGCTGGCTCACGATCGCCCGCGTCGCGGACAAATCCCACGAGCAGCGCGCTCGAATCTGACACCGGCCGGGTGCCGCAAATCGCGGCACGAAGCCGTGCGGCCGACGGGATGGCCAGATCGACATGAACTGCCTTCTGTCCATCGACACTTACCTCCCTCAGCGGGGGTTCCACACCCAGTGAGTCGAGCATCGGGTGATAAAAGCCGAGTGTAAAACGGCCGTCGGGAATGTCCACCAGCGCAAAGCGTCCCAGAGAATCCGAGATCGCGGTGCGAACGAAAGCGGGTTTCCCTTCGGGTGCCACCAGTTGCACCATGGCACCTGCCAGCGGCGCATGCGCAATGCTGTCGCGAACGAGACCGCTAATGGAGCCCCCGCCGGCCGATTCGCGCTGCGGGGAGACCGGTGTTTGAGCAACCGCCGCAGCGGCGGAAATAAGGCAGAGAATCGAGGTCAGGAACCGCATCGAGGTCACCTGAAAGATGGCTGTTCCCGAAGATATACCCCTCGCTGAATCCCGCCAGATGAGATATGGAGCACCCGGAAAAGAAAGAGACCCCGGCGTCTGCCGGGGTCTCTTTCATCTCTCAATGAAGCTACCGATTGAGCGTGTTGTCCAGGAAAGGCCTGGTGGTAGCGGTGGTGGACGTTACGGTCATGTCGCCTCTCGCGGATATCGTATACACCCTGCCCGCTACGAACGATACGCCGGTCCTTACGATCGCATTTGCAGACGACCCACTGACGCGCGTACTCAGGTCGTAGACGCCCTGCGGCAAGGCTGTAAACGCGCCACCCGCCTTGTACGCGACCGCAGCGCCGACCGCTGTTTCCACTCCACTCGACTGAAGCTTTGCGAACATGGTCATGGGACTCGAATTGGAGATCGCATTCACGAATCGCACATGAGCCACGGTGTAATCGATCGCCGCTGGAAAGTTGTCTTCCACAATGAAGCCTTCCGTCGTCTTGGAAGTCGTATTGTAGAATCCGCTCAAGTACAGCGAATATTTCTTCCCATCCGCCAACGTTCCGCTAACCTGCGAGATAGCGAGATCCTTGTCGGTGGTCGCGGAAATTCTTCCCGTGAAAACGTACTGGCCCGGCGCAATCGCCGAATAGAAGCCCCCCGATCCCACGGCGCCGTACGCCACGCCCAGCGCTGACTCCGTACCTGACGTCGAGCTGATAGCAGTCAGTTTCGTGTCATTGGCGTAGAAGTTCACACTCGGTCCATTGACCGCGAAGTTGAAGAACTTCACGGCAGACCCGGGCAGGCTTCCGGTTATTTCCTGAACGGCGTTCTTTTCGCACGCAGTCAGCGCGGCCACGCAAAGGAGTGCCGCTGCAACACTATGTCTTTTCATTATCCCGGTCATGGTTGAATGATCCACAATGGCTTGGTGTGATACTCCAGCTTGAGCCCGTCAATAACCTCGAGCCCTGCCCTGTTCCACACGTACTCGGAGTTGTACCGCGGTCTGATCCGGTAAACCGGCAGGCCACCGTTGTCGGGGTAAAGATTTGTCGGTATCGAGAAGCCGGGAAAAACCTGCCTGCCGCTCGCTGGATCGATATCGGTGTAGTGGTAGCGACGCATGTCCATCCACAACTCGTTATGTCCCCACGCCCACTGGGCGATGTACTTCTGGGACATGATGTGCGTCAGTGTCAGAGCGCTTGCCGCCGGCACAATCGCCGGTGACGCGAGGAACGCCGCCTTCTCGGCCGCGCTTATCTGAGTGGCGTTCTGGCTATTGTCGGAATTTCTCGCGTTCACGAAATCGATATGAGCCGAGATCGCATTTATGTACGCGGTGAGAGCCAGCGGCTTGTTGCCCATTCTATACGCGGCTTCGGCCTTGATGAACTGGAGCTGCGAGTATGTCATCGCAGGCACCTTCGCCTTGTCGTCGAACAGGTAGCGTCCTGGCAGCTGGCCTCCACCGCTGCCCGCGTAACCGTACGGGTTGTTCGGCTGCTGTGCAGCTGTGAGAGCACCGAAGCCAACGACATTTGGATCGAGTCCACGGTACGCACCATCAGGAGACGGTGAGAGCATGCGGCTCATTCGCGGGTCAACAACTCCTCCAAACTGGGTGCCGTCCATCAGCCCCACTACGAACTGGGTCTGCCTGTAGTTCGGGAAATTTCCTCGCGTCCGGCCGAGGAAGTTGATGTCGTCGTTGTTCGTGTTCGGATACGCCAGAAGCGCGTCGTCCGAGTTGCTCGTGAACGACTTGTCTACCGCAGCAATCACATCTGCCGGCTTGTAGGTGGCCTTGTTGGAATAGTGGTTGAGGTTCAGGGCCAGTTTTCCATATGCAAACTTGAGCCACTTCGACCGATCCCCGCCGTAGATCTTGTCGCTCTTGCCGAGATAGACGGCATCAACCGCTCCATCGCTGCGCTGAAGGAGCTCAATTGCCTTCGTCAGGAGACGCTGTGTTTCCTGATAAGCGAAATCCTGGCTGTCGTAGTTGAAGCTGAACTTCGACTGGTCAATCGCTTCCTTGACGATGATTTCGCCGTGAAGATCCGTCAGGCTCTGCCATCCCCATGCCTTGAGGATGTAACCAACACCCAGCAGGTCCCATCTCTGCTCTGCCTCTGCCTTGGTATTCATGTCCACCAGGTTCTGGCCCAGGGTCCAGTAAACATCGCGCCACTGCTGGCCGCCGTTGTCGCTCGACGGGTCATATCCCATACGGTCCCATGTTGTGAGGCTGGTGCCAGGCAGCGTGAGCTGCTGTGTGTAGCGCATCACGAAGCGGCCGTCGAACTGAGGAGATGTCACCATCCAGTGCAGCATCGGCGGCAGGTACAGATTGGCCGATACCGTCTGTGGAGCATTGGGGTTTGTGTTGACGTCCAGAAAATCAGTGCAGCTCGCCGACAGTCCGAGTGCGCCGGCGAGTATTGCAGCGTGTCTTTTTCTCATCTTAGAAACCCACCTTGATGCCGAAATTGAATCCGCGCGGGATTGGGAAATTGCCGTAATCGATACCAGCCGCTCCGGAACCGCCGACTGCTGCGGTATTTCCGTTCACGATCGGATCGAGGCCAGAATAGTTGGTGAAGAGCAGAAGATCTGTGCCGCTGATGAAGACGTTGGCGTTCTTCATCAGGCTCTCCGGGAGAGCGATGTTCAGCCGGACGTCCCTGAGCCTCACCCAGTTGACATCCTTCTCGATGAACAGCTCTTCGCTGATGGCCGTGTAGTAGCTGGTCTGGACGCTTGGAATCACAACGATGCTGTTCTTTGTTGGACTTGTCGTGTTTTCCTTGCCGTCCCTCAGCACGCCGTCAATGACCCGTGGTGTCTCGCGGTCGAGCGTGCGCATGCTGAGTCCGCGAGCGGTGAGGTACTGCTCCGTCGCGTTGAACACATCTCCGCCCCTGCGAATATCCACCAGGAAGTTCAGCGATGCGCGCTTGTACCTGAGTGTGTTCGTCAGACCGACCGTAAAGTCCGGCTGGCGATCGTAACCGCCATCGATGAACGTGCTCGAGCGCAGCGGAAGACCCGTCGTCGGATCGATCAGAAGCTTGCCTTCCTTGTTGCGGAGATAGAACAGTCCGGTGAGCGATCTCGTCGAAAGTCCTGGCGCCGTACCGTTGCGGACGTTGCCGAAGAGCCACGTATCAGAGACGTAGGATTCCGGAAGGGCGTTCGGCAGCGCGAGCACCTTGCCTCGCGATCTGTCGAAGTTGGCGAGGAAATCCCACCTGAGGTTTCCTCCCTCGTAGGGAACGCCGCGAAGCGTCAGTTCGAGTCCCTGATTCTTCGTCACGGCTCCGTTCAGGTTGAACAGAATGAAGCCCGTTGCGTAGCTGCCTCTGATGTCGTTTACGATCTGGTCCTTCGTCTGCTTCTTGTAGTACGTCGCGTCGAGGCCAAGACGCCCGTCGAGGAAGTTCAGCTCTGTGCCGACTTCGTACGAGCGTGCAAACTCCGGCTTGAGGCCGAGGTTCGGGCCCGTGAATCCGTATCCGTATCCGCCGTTAGCCGTCGTCTTGAACTCGAGCGACGGGCGATAAGCGTAAGGCCTCGCATCCTTTCCGACTTCTGCGTAACCCGCGCGAATCTTTCCGGTGACGAACTTTGCCACGGACGGGAATGCATCGGAGAAGATGAAAGTCGAGTTAACGGATGGGTAGAAAAACGAATTCCGTTCCGTCGGGATCGTGGAAGTCCAGTCATTTCTGCCCTGAAGCGTCAAGTAGAGATACTTCTTGTAATCCATCACGGCCTGGCCATAAAGGCCGACGAGCCGGCGCTGCGTAATCGTTGATCTGTTGACTCTCAGGTTCGTGTTGTTGACCGACACGAAGTTCGGATCCAGGAAGTCCTGTCCCTTCAATGCATCAGTGGTTGACTTGTAATCCTGGATCTGGTTGCCGATCAGCCCCCGAATGGAAATGCTGTTCGTAAGAGGACGGCTGTTGACGTTGAACAGGCTCTGCACGTTGATGCTGCGCGTGATGTCGTCTGCCTGATCGATGATGCCGTTGACAGTGGTGCCGTACGCGCTTTCCGGATGCCGGAGAAGCTGGTTCTGGTTCGTATAGCTGTCGGCGCCGATGTTGGTCTTGAAGCTGCCCCATGAAAACGGCGTCAGGATCAGACCGAGGTTCGCGAGAATACGGTTGTTCTTGGCGTTGATTCTGTTCTTCAGGACGTTGAAATATGGATTGTCAACTTCCGAAGATGCCGCGAGGTTCGAGACTCTTCTCCGCGTTCCAGCCGGAGTGAGAAAATCCTTGGCATTGTCGGTCTTCGGCCAGAGAAGCAAGCCGATGAGCGGACCGTTGTCTCCCTTGTACGGCTGGTCGTTATTTGCGTAGGTGTAGCCCATCGAGAGATCGGCGTTCAACCAGCTCGTTACCTGGGCCTGCGAAGCTCCGGTGACATTGACTCTGTCGTAAATCGAATTCGGAACCACACCCTCCTGCTTCAGCAGGGAGGTGGCGACCCGATAGTTGATCTTGTTCTCGGCAGCTCCGCCGCTGAATGAAAGATTGTGCTGTTGGCTGAGCGCGGTCTGGAAGAATCCATCGACGTTGTCATAGAACGTAGTGTTCGGCTCATAGGGCCTTCCGAAATACTGAAGCGTTCCATCCACCGTAGTGCGGTCGTAAACCCGCTGTGTCTCAGGCCGCGCCTTGATGCTCTGCATGCTGAAGTTGTTGCTGTACTCCATGCCGCTCCTGCCCGCCTTGCCGCGCTTTGTGGTAATGATGATCGCACCGTTGGCTGCATCGATGCCGTAAAGCGCCGAAGCCTCGGGGCCCTTGAGAACAACGAGCGTCTCGATGTCCTCAGGGTTCAGGTCAGCCGCGCGATTCGTGAAATCCACTCCCCGATTGCTGAAAGCAGTCCCCGAGCCCGGTGCGTCAGAGGCCAGTACGCCAGTGTTGAGCGTTTTGTTGTCCATCGGCAGGCCATCAATGATCATCAGCGGCTGATTGCTGCTGCTGATTGAGCTGACACCCCGGATTGTGATGGATGACGAAGCGCCCGGCACGCCAGAGCTGCTTGTCACTTCGACACCTGCGACACGTCCCTGAAGCGCGTTGATGAAGTTCGGCCGCTGTGTCTCAGCGATGTCGGACCCCTGAACGGTTTGTTGGGAAGTCCCGATTGATCGCACCGCGGCGGTCTCGCCGAGCGCTGTCACGACAACCGCGTCAAGGCTGGCAGCCATTCTGCGGAGCTGGACGTTGATGGTGTTCTCGGCTCCGACGGTGCGTGTTTCAGGAGCCGTTCCTATGTATCTGAATTGGAGCACCTGCCCCACGGCGACAGGAAGAGTGTACGTCCCCTGGCTGTTGCTCGTCGTACCAGTGGTTGTTCCTCTGATGAGGATCGAGACTCCAGCAAGGGGTTCACCCTGCTCGGTCGTGACTCTCCCTGTGACGGTCTTCTGCTGCGCGAACGCCTGCGCGGCAAAAAGTGAGAGTCCCATCACTACCATAACTACGGTTTTTTTCATGGGGTTTACCAGGTTTTGGGAACGGGGTATCAACATCACCGGCCAGCTATAGAGCGGCCGACTACTCGCAACCCGGCGCAACTATCCGGGAGGTTACATACAGCAAGGCCGATTGGTGGCGAGGCTTGTATGGGACCCCTGAATTGTTTAGTCGGTATTGTCGCGGCGACAATGGTCGCATTTAACGGGGTGCAGTGCAATACCGGATACCCGATTTTTTCGCGAGTGTGGGGTTGTCGCGCCGGGGAGCGTATTAACGCTTCAGCCAATTGCTGTTCTATCCGTTCCGTCCAGCGGATGGCAGCGTGGGTTGCCTGTTAGTCAGGCAACCCACGTCAGACCTCATATACTATAGAAAGGAAACAGCAGCACCCACTTCAGGGGTTGCCGCGTCGCGCTCTGCCACCTGAGGGATCGATTCCCATGGCCAGCGCATGACTGACCAGCATCACGTCTTCCGTTTTCTGCGACAGAGCAAGACGCATCTCGTCCCGTGCTGCGTCAATTTGCCCGTTTCGAAACAGCGCCCACGCCACAAGGTCGTGACCATAAACGTCCTTGCGGTCGCGCAACTCCAAACGTGCTCGCCTCAGCACATCCGCACGATCTCGCGCGGTTCCGTGATCCAGCAGGAACAATCCCCACGCGCGATGGATAACGCCCGGTTGTTTGAGCGCGCTGACGGACATCGCCCGCGCATAACTCGTCGCCTGTACAGTATCGCCGAGTTCGGCATACGCACGACTCACTGTGCCGAGCGTCCCGGGATCAAGCTGAACAGCGGTGGCACGCTCTCCGAAGTCAATCGCCTGCTGCCACGCGCCTCGGGCAAGCGCCGCGCGCGAAAGGCCGCCCAGCACCCGGACATCATCCGGATGACGTGCAAGTCCCGTCACAAACGCAGACTCCGCGGCAGCTGTGTTCCCCGCGCGAAGTTCCAGCTCGCCGAGGCGATAGTGAAACCACGCAACCTGCTCGCGCGGGAGATCGTCGCGCCGGTCGACTTCTACGATTGCATGCTTGAGAAATGTGCGCGCCTTCCCGATATGGCCCGTGCCCTCGTACCATCGCGCAAGCCGCGCTCCGATGGTGAAGTTTCGCCCGTCGTAATTGATAGCCCCGAAGTGTGCAGATGCCGCGTCGTAATTTCCCTGCTCTAGCTCGATCTCACCGAGCAGTGCAAGATGCGACGGCGTGCCAGGGTCGAGTGAATCAGCGCTGAGTGCGACTACGTGTGCCTCGGCGAATTTGTGCTGCGCCATCAGCAGGCTGGCGAGGAGTTCGAATGCCTGATAGTTCCGCTGAGTCCGCTCCGAGATGCTTTCACGTACCAGCACTTCGGCGCGCTCGAGATCGGTGGTTGATCCTGTATTGCGTGACCGCGTAAAGAGGAGCCCGGCAAGTGTAAAGCGGTCAAGTGCGCTC
>JBKJNN010000199.1:0-3858 GCA_046593625.1 Gemmatimonadaceae bacterium
GCGAAAGCGGCAGGTCGCTCGTACGCCAGAGGTCGACGGCTTCGTAATCAAACGAGCCATCAAGAATCGACCAATCGCTTGGGAGGCCCAAAAATCCGTGCAACGCTACGATCCGCACGTCACACCCATAGAGCTTCGTAACGTTCCCAGAATCTCTGTGTCGCGGCCTCGTCGGGAATCATCTCGATGATCTCGACTCCCTGGGAAGAAAGCTCCGGCAACTCGCTGGGAACGGTGGCCCAGCGACGATAGCCGAGTTTCCAGAACTGCGCCCAAGGCTCAAAGTCGAGGTTATGTCGATTGGTGAAAAGATCGGTGCGGAAGATTCGTGAGAAAATCTGGCCGCCGCCGTTGTTAACGATCACGATTCGCGCGCGGACGCCAGCGCGGGTAGCCAAAGCCCATGGGGCCGCAAGATCGTAAAGAGCCGTGAGGTCGCCGATCATCGCCCAGTTTTCACTTGCCCCACTGCGCGCGAGTCCGAGGAACGTCGCGATCTGGCCATCGATACCGTTCACGCCGCGATTCGCTTCGGTCGCGACCGTGCGCTCGTGAGACGCGGCGAGATCCCATTCGCGGATCGGCAAGCTGTTGCCGACGTACATCACGGCGTCAGCGGGCCTCAAGCACGAAAGCCTGTACACCATCGCTGGTTCCGCCGTCGGTTCGGCGTCGAGCAGCGCACCCAATTCAGTCGCGAAAGTTTTGTCGCGTATGAGAAGCGCACTCGCGACTTCGCTGCTCGCCTCATTGCATGCATCGAGCACAGCGGCGATCGAAGCACAGATCATTTCTCCGCGACTCAAGCCTGCGAAAGGAAGTACCGTCAGAGACAAAACTTCAACACCCGCGGAAGGCTCATCGAACTCGCGCCACACACGCGCAGTGGGAATTCCGCCGATACGAAGACCGCGCTTCACGAATCCGTTTCGGATACCCCAGGATAGAATCCTGTCGCTAGAGCGAAGAGCAAGATGCGCAAGCTCTGCGCGTTCGCGAAGACCCGATGTCGATTCGAGATAAACGGGTGCGTTCAATTCCTGGAGAAACTTCACGACCGCGTCCCGTTCTTCGCCCGTTTCGAGAGTTCCAACAACGACCGCGAGCGGGCCTTTCGTGAGCAGGAACTCTGTAAGCCGCAACGACGCCGAGTCGGCTCCCACAGTCGAAGTGAATGTCGAAAGTCCCGCGAACGATGCACGCGTTTGAGCCGGCTCAAGAGTCAAAGGCGCTATCGCCTCGTCGATCAACGGCTCGTCGAAGCAAACGTTGATATGAACCGGCGACCTGCGGTTCCACTGGTTCAACGAAAACATTTCGCCGCCCTCGAGATCGAACTCGAGCTGCACGAACTTCGCGAACAAACCCGTCTGGTCGATCGCCTGCGGCGCACCTGTTCCACGCAGGCGTCGCGGCCGATCGGCCGTTACCAGAATCAGCGGCACACCCGTGTGCCAGGCCTCGACCACAGCCGGCAAGAGCTCACATGCCGCCGTACCGGAGGTCGTCAAGACCACGACTGGTTGTCCCGTGCGGCGCGCGGTGCCCAAAGCAAAAAACGCCGCAACACGCTCCTCGAAAAACGAGTGAAGCTCGATGCCAGCCGTTTGAGAAAGAACCATCACCAGCGGACTGTTGCGTGCACCAGCGCAGCAGACGATATCACGCACGCCGGCTTCATGCAGCTGAGTGACAATGTCGCGCGACCAACTGATGTTCAAAGGCCGAGCATCCCGCGCACTGAGCGACGCTTCAAGGCGAGCTCGTTCCACTCGCGTTCAAGACGACTCGCGGGAACGATGCCGCAACCCGAACCCATGCGCACCGATTCGTTCTGCCATTCGAGGCAGCGAATTCCGACCAGACAAACTTTGTCATCAGGAGTGACGACTCCGAATGGAGCGCCGAAGCGGCCGCGCTCACTCGCGTTGTCCCAACGCCGAATTTCAACATTTCCAAGTTCACGAGGTGACACTCCCAGGGCGGCAGTCGGATGCATCAGGCGCACGAGATCTTCAAAGCCAATGGACGCGCGCGCCGAAATCGGCGTGAAGAGATGAATCAAAGTCGGAAGCTCCAATGCACGAGTCTCACCAACCGTGACTGCTCCCACGCGTGAAAGTCTTTCGACGATGTCGTCGATCACCAGTTGATGTTCATGGCGTTCTTTCGGGTCAGCGAGAAGTTCCGCCTCGGCACCCGGAGTTTTCGCGATCGTACCAGCGACCGTCATTGTCTCGACGACTCCTTCACTCGTCCGAAAAAGAATTTCGGGAGTCGCGCCTAGCTGGCCTTCCGCGGAGGACCAAAACCCATATGGGTAAAGCGAGGTCGGTACCGTCACCAAATGTACGAGAAGGCTTGCGACCGACACGGCGCCTCGAGCCTGGGCGTAGACGACCGGAACGGCTTTCTCGAGACCCCGTGACCTGAATCCGTCCTGAATCTCCTTCCAGGGGCCGGAAGCGAACGACTCGAAATCCGGCTCCAGCCACTGAAATCCATGTTGAGGAACTTTTGCTGCAACTCCCGTCAGGACACGGTCGGCAAAGACAGTGCGATCGACGATGTCCCAGTGTTTCGTGAAGCGCCATGGCGTAGCGGATTCAAGATAGAAATCCGGTGTATAGAGACAGGCCTCGCCCGCTGGTGCGGAGCTTTCCGTCCATTCTCCCCAGCCGAGGGCGATTCTACTGGAATCAAGAGCGACGAGCCACCCGTTCTCGAGAAACTCAGGCACGGAGCTCGAGTCGAAAGCTCTCTTTCGGGACGTCGTTTGTTGAAGGGTGGGCAAGGCTATATCCATGATGCCTGAAGTCGTGCGGTCAAGGTACTTGAAGATTCAAATGGTAACATCGAGTTTGGAGCCCAAAGGCCTGCTAGTATATGCTGGCAGGTTCACTTCCTGGAGTAGACTGACCCGAATACTGCCGCCAAACGCCGACCCGGTGATCGGTCGGCCAGCGATCGAGGCCATGACCGCCCTGTACATGTCCCTCGGAATCACGGAGTTTCGCGAGAAGACTACAGCGTTCTACGGGAACGAAGAGTTGCTGGTCGACGAAGGTAGTTACGTCATGACCTACGATAAGGGCCGGTCGACAGAGAAAGGGAAGTACGTCAACGTCTGGCGAAAGGAAGGGGGCGAATGGAGGATACATTCCAATATGTGGAACACCAATGCGCCCACCGCTGCTGGCAAGTGAGAAGGCCAGTGCGTGAAGCGTACGGCCGGGTGGCACGGCCATCCTGCTTAAAGCCTCGGGAGTTGTGTATCACGTGAACCTTCTCGCCCTCCGCCCTAAGGTTCATCGACTGCGCGCCACTTGCCAGCACCTGACTGGCCTGCTCCTCGTGGCGGTGTGCAGTTGTTCGCCATTGGCGGCGGCGAACGAGTCCAGCGGCAGCACTCACCTTTTTGTCTGGGCCTGGGACGTCGACAAGCGTTCTGACGATTTCCTGGCGGTCGTAGATGTCGATCGTCATTCGGCAACCTACGGGCAGGTCGTCAGCACTTTGCCCGCCAAGGGCGGACGCGGCGCGCACCACGTCGAATACGAACTCTCCCGGAATCAGCTCTTCGCCAACTCGTTCGAAACAGGGCGCACCTTCGTATTCGATCTCGGCAACCCCGCCCACCCGCAGCTGTTCAGCGAGTTCGGCGACGCGGGCCCCTTCTCGCACCCGCACAGTTTCGCCCGCACTCCGAGGGGGACGGTGCTCGGCACGTTCCAGGGACGCGCGGACGACCACGGCGTCGTCGGCGGACTGGTCGAATTGGACGACCGCGGGCGCTTTCTCCGGGGGTCAAGTGCAGCGAATCCACTCGATCCGGACCTTCGTCCGTACAGCCTGGCC
>JBKJNN010000032.1:0-10327 GCA_046593625.1 Gemmatimonadaceae bacterium
CGACCATCCAGGGCCTGTCGCGGCCAAGGCTGCACCTTTGGAGAAATGACCTCTACCATAGCTGAGTCCACCCCGTCGCTCATTCGCGCCATCGGCAGATGGGCGCTGACGGCCGCCGTCATTAACAGCGTAATCGGAAGCGGCGTGTTCGGCCTCCCTTCTGCCCTCGCCGGATTCGCAGGACAGTGGAGCCCGGTCACCGTCCTCATCGCCGGCGCCAGCATCTTCGCAATCGTGCTGTGCTTCGCCGAAGTCGGAAGCCGCTTCGACGGTGCAGGCGGGCCATATCTCTACACCCGTGAAGCTTTCGGGCCAGCGCTCGGTTTCCAGATCGGCTGGCTGCACATCTGGACCCGGCTCCTCTCCTGCGCCGCAGTTCTCAACGTACTCGGCGCATACCTCATTCCGTTGATGCCGTGGGCTGGAACTCCGGCCGGACGTGCATTCGTAATGATCTTCGCGATGACACTCGTCACAGTCATCAACGTCATGGGCGTGCGACAGGCAGCATGGACTGTCAACGCATTCACCATCGCCAAGCTTCTTCCTCTGGCAGTACTGATACTGCTCGGCTGTCTTCGCTTCGCGCCCGAAGTGGCTCAGAGCCAGGCGGTGTCCGATCCGAAATGGACCGATGCGATTCTGCTCCTCGTATTCGGCTACGGCGGCTTCGAATCGGCGGTGGTGGCGGGCAGTGAATCACGCGACCCCAAACGGGATACTGCATTCGCCCTGATAACAGCGATGCTTGGAATCACCCTCATCTACTTCCTCGTGCAGGTCGCAGTGGTCGGGGTTCTCCCGAACGCCGCAAGCAGCAAAGCCCCCGTGGCCGAGACACTCGGCGTGTTGTTCGGGCCGGTGGGCCTGACCTTCGGCAGCGTCGCTGTCGTCATTTCAGTATACGGGTGGCTCACCGGATACTCGCTGATGTCGCCAAGGGTTTTCTACGCGATGGCTGCTCGCGGCGAATTTCCTGCGATACTTGGCCGCGTGCATCCGCGCATGCGCACTCCGTATGTCGCCATCATTGTCAATTCAGCAATTGGACTCGGGCTCGGATTGATCGGAACGTTCGGGCAGCTCGCGACTTTCGGTGCGATCGTTCGGCTGGGCATCTACATGGCAACGTGCGCCGCGCTGATCAAGCTGAGAAAACAACAAGGTCCGTCAGAGGGATACCGTGCCCCAGGAGGCCCCGCTCTCGCAGTCATCGGCATTGTGTTCTGCATCTGGCTGCTGACAACGCGCACGCTGGCGCAGGCGTGGTTCCTTCCGATCGTTATCGCTGCGGGGGGTGCGGTTTGGATGCTTATGAGGCGGAAGCACGGGACGATCGATCACGCTCCTTGAAACGCGCTTCCTCCGGGATGGACTGGGCAGCGCTGTCAGCCGTGTATCGCGATAGGAACGACTTTATATTTTGGCCAACGCGAATATCGCTTGACCGGAGGCAACGGGTGGCCTTATCTACGGTAATGCCCTGCCGGATAACGTGTGTCGACTGAACTTCAGGATCGCCTCCAGACCACCCTCGGTACCGCCTACCAGATAGAGCGCGAGCTCGCCCCTGGCGGCATGAGCCAGCTATTCCTCGCAACGGAGAGCGCCCTCGACCGGCGTGTGGTCGTCAAGCTGTTGCCACCGGAGTTGGCTTCAGAGGCAAGCGCTCAGCGCTTTCAGCGTGAAATGCTCGTCACCGCGAAACTCCAGCACGCCCACATTCTGCCTGTCCTCACAGCAGGTGCGCGCGACGGACTCCTCTACTATGTGACCCCTTACATTGCCGGAGATTCACTGA
Organism: Gemmatimonadaceae bacterium; assembly: GCA_046593625.1. GTDB lineage: Bacteria > Gemmatimonadota > Gemmatimonadetes > Gemmatimonadales > Gemmatimonadaceae > UBA4720. The sequence continues at coordinate 1,802 of JBKJNN010000032.1, forward strand.
GGCATCGGCTTCAGACTCATGGGGCTCTGCCAATCGACGAGGTGGTTCGCCTGCTGAGCGAAGTTGCCGAGGCACTTGGATTTGCACACGCGCGCGACGTGGTGCACCGTGACTTGAAGCCCGACAACATTTTTCTTCAGCACGGACACGCGATCCTTGCGGACTTCGGGATCGCCCACGCCGTCGAGCAGGCAGCCCACGGAACTCCAGGTGAGCGCCTCACCAGAACCGGAATGGGAATCGGCACCCCCGGTTACATGTCTCCCGAGCAGCTTGCAGGCGACCCCGGCGTTGACGCGCGAGCGGACATTTACGCTCTCGGCGTCGTCGCGTACGAAATGCTCACCGGACAGCCGGTATTCCCCGCCCCGTCGGCTGCAAAGGTGATCGTAGCACACATGACGGAGACGCCCGATCCCGTCACGAAGCACAGATCCGACACACCTCGCCACATCGCCGCGATGATTGCCAGGTGTCTGGAGAAAGAACCTGCCAACAGATTTCAAACCGCCGCAGAAGTGCAGGAGTCGCTCGACGATTCCAATCTTTCCCATGGGACGCGTGAGTCGTCGAAGTCTGTGGATGGCGAGATCGGCAGCGCGGCGAATTCTAGCGGCGACGAGCCGGATCTAGCCGATCATCTCAGAAGAGGTCTTCGGGCGTTCAACAACAACGAGTGGAAAGAGGCGTTCGAGAATCTGAGTGCGGCGGATGCTTCCAACTCGCTTTCGCCGGAAGATGTCGAGCGACTCGCCGAGGCGGCATGGTGGGTGGGCAAAGTTGACGAATGCATCAAGTCGCGTGAGCGCGTCTATTCGTTATATCTGGCGTGCGGCGATTTGCATAGCTCCGCTCGCATCGCAATCGCAGTCGCCGAGGATTACTTCCACAAGCTTTCGCGCTCAGTGGGCCAGGGCTGGCTGCAGCGCGCGGAGAGGCACCTGAAAGATCTACCGGAATCGATCGAGCACGGATGGATGGCGCGTACTCGTGCGATGATGGCTCTCGAGGAGGAGCGCAATCCTGAAAAGGCCTGGGGATTCGCTGAACAGGCGCTCGAGATCGCGAAACGACAGGGGGACCAGGACCTGCAAGCCCTGTCACTGCAGGACCGCGGCAGAATGCTGGTGAATCAGGGAAAGGTCACCGAGGGAATGGCGGCGATCGACGAAGCGATGGCTGCCGCTGCAAGCGGACAGATCGGTCCGCGCACCACCGGCCGGATGTTCTGCAACATGATGAGCACGTGCGAGAAGATGGCCGACTACCGGAGAGCCAGGGAGTGGAATGAATCGGCTCGCCAGTGGTGTGAGCCGCACGGGCAGTCGGGATATCCCGGCATTTGCCGTGTTCACCGTGCTGAACTGCTGAGACTACACGGATCGTGGCCCGAAGCCGAGGTCGAAGCGCGGCGTGCTTCGGTTGAGCTCGAGGGTTTCATCAGCGATGCTGCGGGTGAGGCATACTATGAGTTAGGTGAGATTCGGCTCCTCATGGGCGACGTCGATGCAGCCGATGCACTTTTTCGGCAGGCTCATGAGCTGGGCCGCGATCCGGTTCCGGGGCTCGCTCTGTTGCGGCTCGAGCAGGGCAAAGTCGAGAGTGCGCGCGCGCTGATGGATCGCGCGTTGTCGGATCCGCTGATGACGCCGCTGGACCGCGCGAAGCTTCTGCCGGCTCAGGCCGAGGTCGCGGTTGCCGGTGGGAATTCGGAAGGCGCGCGTGCCGCCGCCAGTGAGCTCACATCGATTGCCAATGCCTATCCGTCTCCGGCGCTAGCTGCGCGCGCGGCATTTGCCAGCGGGCTCGCCGATCTGACTGAGGGCCAGCCAGCGAGAGCTGCGACGAACCTTCGACGCGCGTGGAAACTTTCGCGGGACAGTGACCTTCCCTATGAGGCCGCCTGTGCGCGAGTGTCTCTGGGAACAGCGTATCGCGCATGCGGAAACGAGGAGGACGCAGGGCTCGAGCTTCAGGCCGCATCGGCCAGCTTCGAGAGACTCGGGGCGATGAGCGCTGCGCGAAGGTCTGCTGCACTATTGAAGACTGCCTAGACAACCCTGATTTTCTTCAGAGACAACAAGGCCCCCGGCTTTGCAGTCATTACTGTACTCATGCTGAATGCCTGACGAAACTTCTCCAACTCTCCTCCAGCAACTCCAGGCCGGCCTACCCGATCGCTACCGTATAGAAGGCGACCTCGGCGAAGGCGGAATGGCGCTCGTCTACCGCGCCACCGATCTGAGGCACGGCCGCCAGGTTGCGGTCAAGGTGCTCCGCCCGGAACTGTCCGCTGTTATCGGAGCCGACCGGTTTCTGCGGGAGATTCAGGTGACCGCGCAGCTCCAGCATCCGCACATCCTTCCGCTTTACGATTCGGGCGCGGTGGGGGACATCCTCTACTACGTAATGCCGCTCATCAAGGGCGAATCCCTCCGTGGGCGACTGCTGCGCGAGAGGCAGCTCCCGGTTGCCGAAGCGGTCGCGATGACACGGGCAATCGCTGGCGCACTCGATTACGCCCACCGCCAGGGCATCCTGCATCGCGACATCAAGCCCGAGAACATTCTGCTGCACGACGGGCAACCACTCCTGGCTGATTTCGGGATCGCGCTCGCCGTGAGCGCAGCTGGCGACGACCGCCTCACCCGACCCGGATTTTCGGTGGGGACGCCGAGCTACATGAGTCCCGAGCAGATGGCTGGTGATGGTACGATGGATGCGCGGAGCGACATCTACGCGCTCGGTTGCGTCGCTTACGAAACTCTTGCCGGCGATCCGCCTTTTGCGGGTTCGAGCCTCCCATCCGTCATTTCGGCCGTGATGACGAGCGTCCCCAAGCCGCTAACTGAGCGTCGCCCTACCGTGCCGGACGGGGTAGCGGCGGCCATCCACCGTTCGCTGGAGCGACTGCCCGCTGACCGCTTTTCGACAGCGGCCGAATTCGCGTCCGCCCTCGCCCAGGACTCCGCGCCTGGCGTCCGCCGACGTCCGGTTGCCCGCCGCAATGGAGTCTGGATTGCGGGGGCTGTGCTGGGGGGAGTCATTATTGGACTGGCTGCCGCAAAGCTCCTTTCACCGGCCGCAGCGCAACCGAAAATCCGGCGCTGGAGCATTGTGTTACCTGAAAGCGCCGCGGTTGCTGTGGGAGGGCCAGGTTCAGCTTCCGGACGACAGACGGCAATCGCTCTCTCGCCCAATGGCGATCACTTCGCCTATGTGGCTCAGCGGGGAAATTCGACCGTTCTGATGATCCGGGCGCTGGATGCAGATTCGGCCGTGGCGCTGGCGGGGACCGAGGGTGCTTATCACCCCTTCTTCTCCCCGGATGGCAGCTGGATTGGCTTCTTCTCCGGGAATTTGCTGCGAAAAGTGCCCATTTCCGGTGGAAATCCGGTTTCGCTCGTGCAAGTGGACAGGATAACGGGGGCGAGCTGGGGAACGACGGATCGCATCGTCGTCCTCGAAAACGAGGGCTTCGACCTGCACCTGATCTCCGCCTCCGGCGCCGTGGCTGACTCGGCTATCCATCTCAGTACTCAGTTCGGCAGCCCTGCGGAACTGCCGGGTGGCGAATGGGCGGTGGGACAGTTGAGTTCCGGCCAGCTGGCTCTGCTCTCGCTGAAGGACGGGAAAGAACTAGCTATCACTCTCCGCGGCGTGCTTCCCATGGATTCGGTCCGTGGAGCGGACCTGCTCTTCGGAACAAGCCCGCGCTGGCTTCGCTCTGGCTACCTCGTTTACGCGGCGGGCGACGGTGTACTGATGGGGATGCCGTTCGACGGCAACAAAAGACAAGTGCTGGGCGAACCGTTTCCGCTGGTTACCGGCGTGCGCATGGAAGCCGGGTTCGGCTATGCAGAATTCGCAATTGCTGACGACGGCACGCTCGTGTACCTGCCCGGGCGCAACCAGCTCTATGTAAATCTCGCGTTCGTCTCGCCGAGCGGAGTTATCGATAGTCTGCCATTTCCCCGCGGTCCGTATACGCAGCCACGTCTTTCGCCCGATGGCACTCAGCTCGCGGTTCAGGCGCGGAATTCTGTCGGGGGATGGGAAGTACTATTGATGAATCTCCTCACCGGCGTGCGCCAGCGGATTCCGGTTGAAGGAAGCTTCCGCGCTTTCCCCGCATCGTGGCTTCCGTCAGGACGCGAAATAATGATCGGACTCTGGGATCCCGTTCAGTTCCTCAACCACGGCGCGCGCATTCAGTCGGTTGAAACCGGCAAGTGGCGAGACATCAATCTCAAGGGTGCTTCATACATGACCGTTTCGCCTGACGGAAATTCATTCGTATTCTCGGATTGGCGATCGGGCAATTTGTACCTCCGCTCTCTGGGTGAGGATACGACGCGCACTCCAATCCCGGCGCGCGGGTTTGCAGCGAGTTTTTCGCCTAACGGCCGCTGGGTGGCGTGGGGAAGCGTGGACGGAGCCGTGCAAGTGTCGCCGGTCCCTCCGAACGGCGCGATCCATTCTGTGGCCGAGCGAGGGCAGATGCCGCTCTGGACACCCAGGGGAGACGCTCTCGTTTACCGCGATGGAACCAGGTATTTCACAGTACCGGTCTCCACCGCGAACGGGTTCACCGCGGGGCGGCCGCGACTTCTGGTGGAGGGTCCATTCCTCTCCACCTTCGCCTGGAACCACGACATTGCCAGCGACGGCCGCCTGGTTGTCCTGCTCACCGGCCCCGAACAGCAGGCGCGGAATGTCGGGGTGATTACCGGCTTCCCGACTGTATTGAAGAGGTTGGTTAAGTCAAAAGCCGGTAATTAACGAGTTGAGATTAGCCGCCGCGTCGCCCTGACTTCTGGGAGGTTGCCTGCGGTTTTGCAATCGGCTCTCGAGGAGTCGTGTTGTGAATTGCATGCTTGCCCTGAGGCGCATCCGCGGATGGCGGCCCCTTCTTTTTGGCCGAGAAATCAGGAATTGCTTTGGATCCTTTCCTTTTCATGCTGCCTCCGTGTCAATTCTGTTCCGCTACTTGCTCCACGGCGGAACGATGCTGTTGCTGCGAGCGTAGGCGATCAACTGGCCGAGGTGTTCGTGCAGGTGCGTCACGGTGCCGAGCATCGCGCGCTGCCGCGTAACGTCCTGACCAAAGAACTTGATCTTCTCGCCGAGGTTCGCGTCAGTCGTGAGGCCCATGGCTTCGTGGAGATGCTTGTACGACGCTTCGAGCTCAGAAATGATCTGCGTCTTTGAGAGCTTGCGCTTTTCGTAGATTTCGACCGTCTTGAAATCGGTTGCGCTGATGCCTGTCGATGCGGGCGCCGGCTTGCCCATCATGATCGGAAGCAGGTAGTTGTCGGACGCGACATGCAGCAGCACCTCGCCAACGGAGCGCGCGCCAGTGGGCCGCCAGCCATACGCGGACTCGGGAATTGCCTGCGCAAGATCGATGAACTTCTTCTGGGCGTCGTTGACGTCGCCGTGCATGTCGGCCATCAGACTCTGGCCGGACACGGGGGCTGCAAGAAAGACAGATAGCAGAAAGACGAGAGGGCGCGTACGCATGGGATTATCCTCCGGTTGTATTGTAAGCTATTACCTGTTGAACATACCCGCAGCGGGCAGCCGGGTTTTGCGCGCGATGCTGCCAGTAAATGTATCCAGAGGAGTATGAGCATTCAGGAGATCATTCTTGGTGGTATCGTGGTGGGCGTCGGAGCAACTCTCGCGATGGACATCTGGAATCTGTTTTTGAAGCGAGTCTTCAAACTGCCCTCGCTCAACTACTGCCTTCTCGGGCGATGGATACTCCACATCCCCCGCGGTACACTCCGGCACGCAAGTATCGCGAACGCAGCCCCGAAGCCGCGTGAATGCCTTGCCGGCTGGATCTCGCATTACACCATAGGGATCGGGCTCTCACTCGGACTGCTCGCTCTCACATCGGGCCGCTCCCTTACACAGCCCGCGCTGCTGCCCGCGCTGTTCTACGGCATCGTAACCGTGATTTTCCCCTTCTTCATCCTGCAGCCGTCGCTGGGCCTTGGCATCGCTTCAGCGAAGACGGCGAATCCATCGCTGGCAAGAATGAAAAGTCTGATGACACACGTCATTTTTGGACTCGGGCTATATATTTGCGCGCTTGCGGTGAGCCGCTTCATCGGCTGACTCATTGCCGGCAAGCTGTTCGATCCGAACGCGACAGCACTCCATAATCCTCGCATCTAAATGAACACCACGTTGAAAATGATTTCATCAGTGATGGTTGCAGCGTGCATCGCTACCCCTGCACTCATTCACTCACAGCAGACGCAGAAGATAGATCCCGTGGTCGTGTCGCCGGACATGTACAAAGTCCTGCTGGAGAACGATCAGGTGCGAGTTGTCGAATACGTGATAGAACCCGGCCAGCGAGATCAATGGCACACGCATCCGCCAAAGGCATCCTACGTCTTGAGCGGTGGCACGTTCAGAATAACCCTCGCGGACAGCACATCATTTCTCAGCCCGGACACAACCGGCACCGCGAGCTGGCGCGGTACCACCCCCCTTCACTACGCGCGCAACGTTGGATCGACGCCGATCCACATTGTTCTCTTCGAACCGAAGACCGGTTTCCCGGTCGCTTCGCCTCACTTGGATCCAGCTTCAGTCAACCCGAGCAGTGTCAGGGTGATGTTGGCGAACGAGTCGATCCGCGTCATAGAAGCAGTATTACCTCCGGGCTTTCAGGAGAAGCCGCACCACCATCCCGGCTACGTGACATACGTCCTCGATGGCGGTACTGCGCGCCTTCACTCTTCCGACGGAAGTACGCGCGATTCGGAATTGAAACCCGGCGCTGTTTACTACAACGGCGTACTCGACCACTGGTCGGAGAACATCGGAACTACGACGATTCGGGTTATTCTCGTCGAGTTGCGGGATGGCTACTCCAGGTAGCCTGGTCGAGTGACCGGTACCTGGCATTCAATGTCGGCAATATAAAGTTGCGCTTCCCCGCCCGTCTCATTTACATGGCGCTTGCCATCGCGACCATCGCGCTTGGTCTCCTGGTGCATTGGGGCGCTCCAGACCTTGATGCTGACGTACGGGACATTCTGGGTGACGCGGTGTGGGCAACCATGATGCTGTGGCTGGTCAGCGGAATCGCTCCCCGCCTGGGACTGATTTCACGGGGCTGCAGCGCTGATAGATCGGGTTGTTCGGAAGTCCTTACCGGCCGGTTTCTCGTCATCTGAGTTCCCCGCAGTTGATTCAATGGACGTGATATCCCAACGCACGAAAAATCGAGCGTGAGCGAAACAGCCTTTCACGCAATTCTCCTTGAGTTGAGGGACGGCTACTCCAGCCAGCCGGTGGAGTAGCCAACCCGCCGACATCCCGCCCTTCTTACCCTTCGAACGAAACGTTCAAAACGTTCCCCACGATTGTGAAGGTCGGCGATCCTCCTCCAACGCTGTTTCCCGTGAATTGATTCGCCGAAAACTTCGACATGTTTGGCGCGACGAGAATCGTGTACTCCGCGTCGGGAATAAACCCGGAACCACTTTTAAAATTGAAAGTCACCGGAGCTCCGGTGATGCTCAATTGGCCTGACACCGCGACGCACGGCGTGAGTGCGCCGAGCGTGGTTGAGATGATTCCACCCGCCAGCTCGCATTCGCTGAGAGTAATGTTCTGCTGAGTGGACCCGCTGACGTCGAGTGTCCCGTTTCCTCCGAGCCAGACGGTCGCGGCCCCACCGGAGGCCTGGCCGTAGAACACAATACTTCCGCCGCTCCCTCCGTTGATGCCGCCACTGGCGATCAACCGCGCACTCGCCGCGCTCGACGTACCGCCAAACGAGGTCTGGCCTCCCGAAGCCCCCTGCCTGAACGCACCCAGGTTGATGAACGTAGCCGTGCCGGCTGTGGGACTGTTGCTCCCGCCGGGCGGGGTGCTTCCCGGTGGATAGACTGCGAACGCCGTGTATCCCCCAGGAGCGCCACTGGCGGTGCCGGGACTGTTCCAGAAAGTCCCGTTGCCCGCATCTGGCGCGTAGTTGAATTTTTGCGGCACGCTGATCGAAAAGACGGTGTGCCCGGCGATCGAAGAAGGGCCAGCTACCGCGCTACCGTAGTTGACGAATGTTCCCTGCGCTGCCGTTGCCGAGCCGTACTTGGCGGTGAAGAAGGTATGTCCCCCGCCTTGTCCCGCCGCCTTCGCGCCATAGTTGTAGAAAGTCCCGCTGCCCGCCGATGCACCCGAAGTGATCGGCGTCATGTCGGGATAATTGTTGTTGAAGCTCGTTACGCCACCGTACCCGCCATCTGCGGTGGCTGCATAATTGTGGAAGGCTCCGTTCGCGGCTGTGGAAGTGCCGTCAAAAGCCACGTCACCTCCGTTCGCCTTTGCGACAGTGGCTCCCATGTTGTGGAACAGGCCGTTGCCGGCGTTCGCGCTGTTGTAGAACTGCGTATTTCCACCATCCCCGCCGGCAACGGTTCCACCGATCGTCGTGAAAGTACCCTGGGCCGCAGTCGCGTTGTCGTGGAATACAGTGTTGCCGAATGTGTCACCGTCGGT
>JBKJNN010000089.1:0-8475 GCA_046593625.1 Gemmatimonadaceae bacterium
GCGATGAGCAAGGGAGGAGCATCCCCGCAGGGAATCCGCAGCCTCGGCGGAGCACAGGCCGGGGAGTTGATCTCCATCCCCCTATCCCCCGGGCGCCATGTCATCGCGTGCATGCACGGGTTCGAAGACGGTACCAACCACTTGAGCCGCGGCATGTTTCGCGCATTCACCGTCGCTGCAAGGACATCTCGAATGCCATCCCCTCCGGTGTTTGACGCCACGATCACGATGAAGGATTACGGATACGCAATAACCGGAAGGCTGAAACCAGGCCGGAGGGTCATCCGGCTCGTCAATTCCGGACCGCAGGAGCATCATATGATGATTCAGAAGCTCATGCCGGGACGACACCTCGCAGACGTCGAGCGCTGGCGCTCGGCAGGCAGGAAAGGCGAACGCCCGGTGAAGCCGATCTTCTGGGGAACGACCCGGCAATCCTCTGGTTCAACGCTCTACGCGATTATCGATGTCGAGCCAGGCGGATATATCCTGCTGTGCCTTGTGCCCGATAGTCGCGATGGGAAGCCTCACGGCGATCACGGGATGCGCGGAGAGATCAGCGTCGCCAATTGAGGCCATCAAGAGAAGGGACGCCGCCGAGGCATGCCGCCGGTTGACGGGAAAGTAGACGATCAATAGGTTGAGCCAATCCAAAGTATTTCTATCGGGATTCACTCAACTACTTGTCCGGCATTGCCTAAACCGACTTCCTCTTCGCTGCTCACGACAATCCTTGCCGCCTGCGTTGTGACGCTTGTCCCAGCGGCCTCGCAAGCCCAGAACGCCCCAAATCCCGACACCGCTGCCCCGCCCCAGCTCAGGATTTCGGATTCGAGCGGGGTACACACCCTCGACACCATCCGGGTCCGCAGCGGCCGCGACGGCAAGAGCTACATCCCGGGATTCACCCGCACGGCCACCAGGTCGTCGGCGCTTCCCCGGGACGTCCCACAGTCGCTCGTAACGGTTACGAGCCAGCTCGCCCGCGATGCCGCCATGCAGAACTTGGGCGATGTCGTGCGACTGGTGCCCGGAGCGACGATGGGGCAGGGAGAAGGGAACCGCGACCAGGTCACGATCCGCGGAAACTCGTCCACCGCCGATTTCTTCGTCGACGGCGTTCGCGACGACACGCAGTATTTTCGAGACCTCTACAACGTCGACAGAATCGAGGCCCTGAAGGGTCCGAACGCGATGATGTTCGGCCGAGGCGGTGGCGGCGGAATCCTCAACCGCGTCACCAAGGAAGCGAACGGCCGCTCCGCTCACCAGGTAATCGCCGAAGCTGGATCGTCCGGCGCACGAAGAATCACCACCGACCTCCAGCAGAGCGTATCGCCCGGCCTGTCGGCCCGCCTCAACAGCGTCTACGAAAACTCCAGCATCTACCGCGATGGTGTCTCGCTGGAACGGTCGGGATTCAATCCCACGGTCGCTATCACGACGCCATCGCAACGCACACGGGTCTCCCTCGGCTACGAGTATTTCAACGATCATCGCACCGCTGATCGCGGGATTCCGTCATACCTCGGAAATCCCGTGCTCACGAATCCATCTACGTTCTTCGGCGACCCGAAATTGAGCCGCGCCGCGGCCACCGTAAATGCGGCGAACGCCACGGTTTCGCACGATGCCGGAACAGTCCAGCTTCGTTCGACGCTCCGCTTTGCCGACTACGACAAGTACTATAGCAACATCTATCCGGGCTCGGTGACGGCAGATGGATTGAGGGTGTCGCTCTCCGGCTACGATAATTCCACGGGCAGGAGAAACATCCTCAGCCAGACCGACCTGACTTTCAGCGCAAGGACTGGCGACATCGCCCACGAGGTGCTGGTCGGCGCGGATCTGAGCCGGCAATCGACGGACAACTACAGGCAGACCGCCTGGTTCAACGGCAATGCGACGTCCGTGCTGGTGCCGGTGGCCGATCCGCGTAACCGCGATCCCGTGACTTTCCGACAGGCCGCATCCGATCCGAACAACTCCACACGGGTGAATTCCGCATCGGCGTACGTGCAGGATCAGGTCTCGCTCACGAGTCGCGCACGGCTGATCGCGGGCGTCCGGTTCGAGAGATTCGCTCTTGCGTATCACGACGCGCGCGACGATTCGCGGCTCGCGCGCACCGACGACATGATCTCGCCACGGGTTGGGCTCGTGACGAAGCCGGTCGAGCTTCTTTCCGTCTATGCCAGCTACGGGGTGTCCTTCCTGCCGGGGTCTGGCGACCAGTTCGCGTCGCTGACCGAGACGACTCGCGCGCTCGAGCCGGAGCGATTCACGAATTATGAAGCGGGTGTAAAATGGGACGTGCGCGATCGCCTGGCGCTCACCGCTGCCCTGTATCGACTCGACCGCACGAATACCCGCGCGGTAGATCCGGCCAACCCCAGGCTTCTGATACAGACTGGAGCGCAGCGAAGCCAGGGACTCGAGCTCGGTGCAACGGGAAGCGTGACCGACAAGTGGACGCTCGCGGCCGGATTCGCGAGACAGCAGGCAAGAGTGGTCAGCGCTACTTCGGCCGCTCCTGCCGGCGCGAGCGTTCCGCTCGTTCCACACTCGAGCGTGTCGGTCTGGAATCGGTATGACGTGACGCGGCGTCTGGGCTTCGGTGTCGGCGCGACCCATCAGTCGAGCGTTTTCACCTCGATTGACAACAAGGTATCGCTGCCATCATTCCAGCGCTATGACGCGGCGCTCTTCGCACGGATTTTCGACGGGCTCGGCCTGCAGGTGAACGTCGAGAACGTTCTCAATACGCGCTATTTCCCGACGGCACACAACAACAACAACATCACGCCAGGAGCTCCGCGGTCTGCGCGGCTTTCCGTCACGGCCGATTTCTAGGGGAAGAATGAAAGAGTAGTCTAGGCATCCATGGCGATGACTGTGGGGCTGAGAAATGTCGCGCGTTGTCCGCGCCCATCTCAAGGCAGCGAGTTCGGCGGCGGCCTGATTGCATGCCGACACTTCACATTCTCCGGGTCTGCTCGCTGGCCGCGGTGGCAAGCGCTGAATCGCAGACGGCAAGCTCGTGCACGCTCTCGGCGAGCTTGCTCACCTGAACGATCGGAAGGCGCTTCTCTGTTTTCATTTCCTGCAGCACGTCCGCGCTTTTCTTGAAGTACGCGCGCGCCTGTCTCCATTGCGAAGCACTCACTGACTTCCCCGCATTCGACCTGGCAAGCGATGATCGAAGCACCCCTGCAGCATGATATGCCGCTGCCAGGTTCGCCTTTGCTTTCATGTTCGACGCACTGACCGCTGCTGACGCTTCGGAGAGAACGACCGCCTGCTTGATCTCTGCCTCTGCAGCGTCAAACTGACCTGTTCGTGTCAACAGTCGTACCACACCAGTGTAAATCAGGCCCAGATCCAGGTTGTGCCGGGTACTCTTTCGTTTTTCCGGGGGCGACGTACGGTCTCGTCACCGGAGCCATCAGGTTGGAGAAGTTCACCGTCTCGAAGGTAAAACCCTGGGCCCGTAGCGGGAGCGCAATAAACAGCGCTGCCGCCGCAAGGATTCCACGTGAAATGAGCCTTTTCATTGTTCTCTCTGGGTTGATGGAGTTTTCGGAGGTCATCGCACGACCTTGAAGGGAGTGTCGATCCAGTTATTGGTCTGGTTGCTTTCCTGAATGCCCGTAATTCGAGTACGGAGCTTGACTGATGCTTCCGTCTGGCCCGCCGTGAGTAGTCTGTTAACGTTGCCGGTCAGTCGTACCAACACACCGCCACCGGCAGGTATTGGCGCGAGTGTGCATTCAATTGTGGGCGCTGAGGTGATTCTGCATCCATCGCCGACGAGCCTGCTCATGCCAAAGGCCACATCGTAGCTCTCGATGCCGATCTGATTCACAACAAACGAGCTATAGAGGTAAATCACCTCGCCCGGAGGCGTTGCCTGGCCGTTGTTCTTTACATCGATCGCAAACTCGAATCGGCGATAATTGCCATCGCGCACCTGCGCGGGCATCTCGACCGTCGCGGTCAGGTCGGGTAATCCGTAGGTGATTGTGTCAGTAGCCGTTGCCGAGACCAGCGTGACTTTCGGAGAGGTGTTGAATGCTCTCCAGACGGCACCGGCAAAGTCCGCTCGCTCGCTCAACCGGTAAGCCGTGGGGGTAGTGCCGGCTGTGTGAATGGTGACCGTGACGATCTGTTTCGGCGTATTGAATGAGCCGTTTTCGATCTTGAAAGACGTGATTTGCGGCGCGGTGCCCTGGGCGAGGGCGCTTATTGGAGTTATAACCGCAACCCATAGAAGTGCCAGAATGGTGGGTTGCACCACTACCTCGTTTCCGAAGGTGAAGCACGCCGTGGGGTGCCGTCGTGCTGGCCTGCTTTGCGGAAACAAGATCGCGTGGGTGCGTTGGCGCGCTGTCGCGTAGCCGTGGATTCAATGGCCGCGAGCGTCTTTTTTTCGTCGTTTCTGGAGTCTTAACGACCGCGGGGGCCGACAAACAGAGTCGACCCCCCGGTGTGTCAGTCGTTCATTCTGATTTTGTTCTGCGGCCGTCCGGCTCTTCAGCCACTCCCTTGAACTTGGATTTGTCGGTCGTCTTGACGTCAACTATCTGACCTGTCTCCGTATCACGCTTGGCACTGTTGCCCGACGGAGTTTCGAATTGAGTACGATCGTCCACAGAGCCCTCGCGGTAACCTTTCCCCGTGTTTTCAGCCATTTCCGGATCCTCCCTTTGAAGTTTATGCCGATTGCCGAGATCGCCAGCAGCGGCGGCGGCACCATACGCCTGATCTTTCAACCTGCGTGCCAGACTTCCGTTCAGGGATTGGAAATGGTCAGGGACACCGAGACGAACAGTGGGAAATGATCGGACCCGAACGCAGGCGGCCTGCGAATTTCCCGAAGACTGAAGTGGCGGGAGACAAGCACATGGTCCAGCGGCCAGCGGAGGATGGCTTGCTTTGCGTTGAACGTCGAGAACACGCCGCGCCCCAGTCTGGGATCTCGCAATCCGCTCACGTCCTTGAACTCCCGTGTGGGTGGAGACCACGCGACGTCGTTGAAATCTCCGCAGACGATGACGGGGCCGTCGTGAACTTTTACAAGATTCGCGACGAGCAGCAACTCTGCATCCCTGTCCTCGGTGTCCATTGCCTCGGAGGGCGCGGGGGGTTCGGGGTGCACACAGTAAAGGCGAAACCCGCCTCTGCCCGGAAGTTCGACGTCCATTTGCATTGACGGAATGTCGTCCTTGACCAGGTATTCGATCTTCGGGTCTTGGAGCGGAAGGCGCGAATAGACGAGCATACCGTAGGTATTGTCGAGCGGCTCCTTGAGGAAGTGAGGGTAATGGCCTTCTATCTCCCGCATGTCCGCCGCCCACCGGCTGTCGGGTTCGAGCAGGACAACGATGTGCGGGTCAAGTCGCCGGATTGTGTCAAGCAGGCCTCGACTCTTTCGATTTCCTGTCAACACGTTGGCGACGAGAATTGAAACCTGCGCGTTCGGACTATTTCCGTCCGCATCCGGAAGGTCGCGAGGCCACAGCGGCGTGTACGGAATCAGCCGCCAACCCTGAAACGCTATGGCGGCAATGAGTGCCGCCAGCGTGGCGCACTCTCCCCAGCGGCTCAGGTCCGAGACGAACGCAATGCCGGCCGCAACTCCAATTCCTAGCGAGAGCAGCTGAACGCGGGGGAAGCCCAGCGCGCGGATCCACCATTCCTGGCGTCCCGTGGACGGGAGGATGGTCGCGACGACGATCGCTCCGGCTATGATGAAAAGCCCTAACTCAACTGCTTCACCCATTCACACTCCTGTCCGGTTCCAATGGCTGAATCCCCCAGTATGCTAACCCGAAGGTTGGCATGTCCATCCTCGGCGGTTGCCAACCGCACTTCACATGGAGGTTCGGCGCAGGCTGCAACCCCTTGTCGTGTTTCCCCGCCATTTCTCGTGTCCATAAACAGGAGCTTCCGACGTTACGGGAGTCCGCGCACATGAAGCCCACTCCAAAGACACGAGGCTCGCATGAAAAACTCCACCTTTACTCTGCCGTCCAAGGTCGCCGCCGGACTTCTGGTGCTGGGCGCTGCGGGTTGCGTTGACGAGCAGCAGCCGACAGGCCCAACCGGCGATCAGCTCTCCATCTGTCACATCTCAGCCGGTGTGGGTGCCATACGAACAATTCGTGCGTCAGAGATGGCAGAGCATGCGGGCCACGGTGACTACGTCGCCGAGCTGCTCGTGAACAAGGCAGCAAAAATAACCGGGGATTCAGTTCACTTTATACGCATTGGCGACGCGATAGCATCTGCGCGCGCGATCCGCCTCTCGCGGAACGAGCTGCTCACTGGCTCATGCAGAATTACCATCAAGGTTGCGGGGGGTGTCTACCGCGGATCCGTAGCCCCACCGACGGATCCGACATTCGAGAAACTGCCCCTCGTCATCGACTTCCCGGACGTGACGCTCGAGGGTTCTCTGGTGATGCAGCTCGATGAGCTGGGGCGTCCCGTGGGGCCCGAAGCTCCTGGCGAGGAGAGGAACTCGATTCTGGCGGCAAGCCCCGGGCTCGTCAGTATCAAGACCGGCAACGTGCTCGACAAGTACGCTGAACCTCTGATTGTCGTGAACAGCCATCCCGACGGTTCGCACGGCGAGGGCGTTCTTATCCAGGGATTCTGGTTTCAATCGGGGAATGAAGCGGCCGATGCCGTTGTCGGGGGGAACGCCGTCTGGGCGATGCGCGCGCGTCTGGTCGTTCGACGAAATGTGATCGGTGGTGGATTCGCCGAGCCAGTCGAATTTCGAGCATCGGTGGGAAGAGTGGAGAACAACTACCTCACCGGGCGCGGCGGGAGCTGTGCTCTCTGTATGTTCGGACCAGGCGACTACGATGTCGTATCAAATCGCCAGTTCGGCGTTGCAAATCGACTGGCCGTTCTCGTGTTCCCGGCCATTGTCGCGGCTATTCCACCAGGGGTCGAGCCATTTACGCCGCCGACTGACGCATTCGTCAGGGCCACGGTGAGGAACAACGATTTCCGCGATCACCAGGAAGTGCCATTCGGAATTGGAGTCAGGGTCGCCGCGATCGGACCGGGTGCGCCCAATGTTGCTGGAAATGTGAATCTCTCGATTACTGACAACAATCTGTCAAACAACAGGTTTGCCATTGTGGCCGAAGCGGGTTTTCCCGTCGCCAACACCCTCCTCAGGGGGAACATTCAGCTGTCACTGGCAGACAATGTGATCACTGGAAGCTGTGCAGCGCCTTTACTAATAGCACTCAACTCTCAATCTGCCGCAGTTGGGCTTCAGTCTGGGGTTTCGCTCAGGAACTCTGCGTTCACCGTGACGCTGGGCGGCAACATCGCGTGGGCCAATTCATGGTATTCACATCCACCGGGCATGGGGAATACACTCTCTATAGACGGCCAGGCAATGGAAGTGGGATCACGCGCGCCGTACGAACCCCTGAGGAGCTGCCCCGTGGCTTGAATCGGTGCAATCGCGGTGGCGGGTGATAATTGCCATGAGCTAGGCCCGACGGGGGTTGACGTTAAATAGCCAGATAGCTATATAGCGGTATGGCTATATATAACCAGGGTCCCCAATCCCTGAACGCTGTCTTCACTGCGCTGGGACATCCCACCCGTCGTGCAATTCTGAGTCGGCTCGCGAAGGGAGATGCCGACGTCGGCGAATTGAGCGAACCGTTCGGACTGAGCCAGCCAACAATCTCCAGACACCTGAAAGTGCTGGAGGCGGCTGGACTGATCGAAGGGATGCGAAATGCGCAGCGACGTCCGCGACGATTGCGCCTCAGCCCGATGAAGGACGCGGCCGACTGGATCGATGTGTTCCGGAAGTTGTGGGAGCGCAGGCTCGACAACCTCGATCGCCACCTGGCATCGAGACAACCACTAGGAGAAAAGAAATGAGTCATTCAACGACGAGCGCGCCGCCCGGTTTCGCGATCGACCGTCTCACTCATACCATCCGCTTCGAGCGCGAGGTACGTGCGCCTAGGGCGGAGGTGTTCGACGCGTGGACGACGCCGGAGCAGGTGACGGCGTGGTGGGATCCGGATGGCGAGCCGCTGGTGACCTGCGAGATAGACCTCCGTGTGGGCGGAGCGTTTGCCTTCGCCACGAGCGCACATTCGGAGATGCCCTTCGCGGGCGTCTACCAGGAGTTGGTGCCGCCGGAGCGCCTGATGTTCGAGGCAATGGGTGCTACGGGTCGAGTGTCTCTCGAAGATTCAGAGCGCGGAACCCGCATGGTGGTGGAGATCGTGTGTCAGTCGGCCGAGCACCTCGAGCAATTCACGAAGATGGGGATCCACGAGGGAACTGCTCGTACGATAGACAACCTTGTGTCGCACATCGAAGCGGGTGGGTCCGGGAAACCTTAACGGCTGCGCTGAGGATTCCGATGCGCGATGGTGTTACGCTCTTCGCTGTCGCTCATCCCAGGAGCGTGGTTGCCCTGTGGCA
>JBKJNN010000108.1:0-3542 GCA_046593625.1 Gemmatimonadaceae bacterium
GGTACGCGCCAAGCATTTCGTTTACGACCGACTTTACAGCGCCCTCGACCTCGGAGTTGCCGAGCTTGGTTTTGGTCTGACCTTCGAACTGGGGCTCGCGAACCTTGACTGAAAGAACGGCTGTCAGTCCCTCACGGACGTCATCACCGGACAACGTGGTATCGCCACCCTTCTTGGTCGCGTTCTTTGAGCCGTACGCGTTGATCGTGCGAGTAAGCGCCGACTTGAAACCAGTAAGGTGGGTTCCGCCTTCGTGCGTGTTGATGTTGTTGACAAAAGAGAAAACGTTTTCGTTATAACCGTCGTTGTACTGGAACGCGAGCTCGATTTCCACGTCATCGCGTGACGCCTCTATGTAAACGACGTCGTTGTGCAGCGGCTTACGGGCTGAATTGAGGAACTGCACCATCTCCTTCAACCCGCCTCTCGCGAGGAACGTTTCCTCTTTCTCCTGACCGGCGCGCTCATCACGAATCGAGATCTCAACGCCCTTGTTGAGGAACGACAGCTCGCGAAGGCGATTCGCTACCGTGTCGTAGTCGTAGCGCAGCTCCGTGAAAATTTCCGGGTCGGGCTTGAACCACACCTTCGTTCCTGTGTCGCGCGCTGAAACTTTGCCGAGAACATTGAGCTTGGTCCTGGTGTAGCCGCGGACAAAGTCCATGAAGTGTTCTTTTCCGTCACGCTTGACCCACACCTTGAGCTGTTCGGAAAGAGCGTTCACAACGGACACGCCGACACCATGCAGTCCACCTGACACCTTGTAGGTGTTCTTGTCGAACTTTCCGCCGGCGTGAAGCACGGTCATGGCAAGCTCGACGCCGGGCATCTTTTCCGTCGGATGCATGTCGACTGGAAAACCGCGACCATCGTCGACGACGGTAATCGAATCGTCGCCATGAATCGTTACGTCGATCTTTTTCGCATGACCTGCGAGCGCTTCATCGATCGAGTTGTCGACGACTTCGTAAACGAGGTGATGAAGTCCGCGCGACGATGTCGATCCGATGTACATGCCCGGCCGTTTGCGCACTGCTTCGAGGCCCTTGAGTCCCTGAATTTGCCCCGCGTCGTAACGCGTGTCGCTCGCAGTTGCGGTCTTCGCCATGTAGTTGAAAATACGGTCGAAAAGGTGGGACCGAACAAATCCCAAAAATCACTTGCTCGGCAGATTAAATAATCTAGCGTTAAACCGGGTTTTCCGCAATGCAGCATTTGGCAGGTAAATGCCCATCCCGGAACGACTTAGCGGTTGAGCTGAAAGCGGATTTTCCGGACTCTCTGACGCGCCTCGCCACCGTTCAACGCCGACAGGAGCTGAGGCTCGAGAAGTGACAGCTCAGTCATCCACGCGTGGGTCAGAACGTAGACGAAAAGAGTCCCATCCGGTGTGATCGAAATCGGCTTGGTCACCGCCGCGATCTTGTCGCCTACCGCACTGGGCCAATCATCGATCGCAGTCGCCTGCTGGACACGTTTCTCCAGTCCATGACGCTTGAGAAATCCGGTCAAGGCCTCTGAAATCAACACCGGCCGCCTCTTCTTCTCGTTCACGCCGCTGCCTCGATCTGACCGGCACGGATCTCACGGCGCTCGAGCTGAAGGAGCTCCGGCGGTATGTCGGTCGCCCGCGGAACAACCAGCACTGTCTGTCCAAGTCCGGCATCCTGCAGCAGTCCAAGAATACGAGCGGAGCGACGGACGTCGAGCTCGGCGAAAGGATCGTCGAGCAGCATCAGCGGAGCCGCGCCCCGCACCTCGCGAAGCGTTGCACCCTCAAGCATTCGCAACGCAATCGCCGCGGTACGTTGCTGCCCGGCCGATCCAAAAAGACGAAGGTCTCGCCCATCGAGCGACAAGCTCAAGTCATCACGATGCGGACCTGAATGTGTCATTCCGCGGCGAATGTCATGGCGGCGATGACGCGCAAGCGCCTCAGAGAGCGATTCTCGCGGATCGTCCGAGCGCGCAATTGCGCTCGAATACGACATTCGCGCGGCTGCAGATTCTCCGATCGCAGCACAAAGGCTTGCGAACTCATCCGCGCGCGCATTCACCCACTCCGACCGCTCACGCAGCAGCCTTGCGCCATGCTCGGCAAGTGCCGGCTCCCACACTGCGACTGATGACTCATCACCATTTTTTGCAGCCTCACGCAATGCGGCGTTTCTTCTGGACAATGCGGCGCGATAGTGCTGGAGTGCGCTGAGATATCGCCGCGACGTAAGCGCCAGCACCAAATCGAGAAACCGCCTTCGCTCGCTTGGCGCTCCTGCGATGAGCTGAATATCACGCGGTGAAAACATCACGGCCGGCAATGAGCCAAACGCGTCGCTCAGACGTTCAGCCACAGAGCCATCTCTCACGACTTTTTTCTTTCGGCCAGACGTCTCAAAACCGACACTAAGGTTGGTCTGTCCCCGATACAGAACGCGCGCACTGATATGAAACGCCTTCGCGCCGAAGCGAACGAGGTCCTGGTCTCGAGCGCCACGCACGCTTCGAAGTACCTGCATGTAATAGATGCTCTCGAGCAGGTTTGTCTTTCCCTGGCCGTTCTCACCGATGATGGCGAGTCCGGATTCGGGAAGGCTCAAATCGAGTCTCTCGAAATTCCTGAAATCGCGGCAGGCGAGATGCTCGAGCCGGACACGCTCGTCGCTCACTTCCCCCGGAAGACGGGTGCCCGCTTCTCCAGAAACGCACTCATTCCCTCGGTCATGTCTTCGGTTGCAGCGAGCAATCCGAAGTGATTCGCCTCGAGGATCAATCCTTCCTCGAGTGACATTTCAAGACCGCGATCCACCGCTTCAATCGTCAGCGCAACAGCAAGCGGCCCGTTCGCAAGGATCTTGTTCATCATCTCGACCGCTGCCGTCATCAAGCTTTCAGGAGCAACAACTTTGTTCGCGATGCCAAGCCTGTAAGCCTCCGCGGCGTCAATCATTTCGGCGGTAGTGATGAGCTCGATCGCGCGTCCCTTTCCAACAAGCCGCGAGAGGCGCTGAGTCCCGCCAAAGCCGGGACAAGTGCCGAGTTTTACTTCGGGCAGGCCGAATTTCGCTTTGTCGGAGGCGATTCGGATGTGGCATGCGAGCGCGAGCTCACAACCGCCTCCAAGCGCGAAGCCATTTACGGCGGCGATGACAGGCTTGGGCGAGGTTTCAAAGCGCCGAAACACTTCCTGGCCCCCGCGGCTGCGTGCTTTCGCGATGGTTGGAGTCTGGCTTTGCAGCTCCGAGATATCCGCGCCGGCAACAAATGCCCGGCCTGCTCCGGTCAGAATCAAGCCGGCGATGTCGTCGCGGATCCTTACCTCGTCGATTGCCCGTCCGAGCTCAGCTATGGTTGCATCGTTCAGCGCGTTGAGCTTGTCGGGGCGATTGATGGTGAGAGTCGCAATGCGATTCTCAGCCTCGAGTGTGAGAAACTGGTAGGACATGGTGCACGAGTTGAGGTGGGAAGTCGGACGCTGTAATGTACGCGGCCAACATTGGGTTCGCCTACTCGGAGATGCATGGCAGAGAAGTGGATGCGGCGTA
>JBKJNN010000081.1:0-39476 GCA_046593625.1 Gemmatimonadaceae bacterium
GACCGGCCGTAGGCGTTGATTGGACCAGGTGCGTCGTCGGGGTGGTAGGGTTGTGACTTGTTGCCGGCAAACACATTTCCACCGATTACGTGTTTGCCGGCAACAAGTCACAACCCTACCACCCCGACGACGCACCTGGTCCAATCAACGCCTACGGCCGGTCAAAGCTTGCCGGGGAGATCGCAGCACGGAATGAGTGCCGGCGGCACGCCATTGTTCGCACGTCGTGGGTGTTCAGTCACGCGGGACACAATTTTCTTCGGACCATGCTGCGAGCGGGAGCAACGCAGTCGTCGCTCAGTGTGGTGAACGACCAGCACGGCTGTCCCACTTCAGCCGCGGACCTTGCCGCGGCACTCGTGCGCGTGTCGGAGGTGCTTCACAACTCTGATGAGCACTCAGGCATCTATCACTTCTGCAATTCCGGGATCACAACATGGCATGGATTCGCCAGCGCAATATTCGGAATGCGAGGTGAACCCGCACCCCAGCTAAGGGCCGTTTCGAGCGAGGAGTACCCGACTGTTGCGTCCCGCCCAGCGTGGTCTGCGCTGGACTGCTCATCATTTGCGACGACATTCGACCTTGCGCCGCGGCCCTGGGTTGATGCGCTGCGTGAAACCATGGCGTTGATTCCATGAACGTGAACACCGTCCATCATGTTCCGCACAATGTCCTCGTAACAGGAGGTGCTGGATTCATAGGCGCCAACTTTGTCGAGTATCTGCTGGGCGATGAGTCAGTTCAGCGCGTAACTACTCTCGATGCGCTGACATACGCGGGCTCGATGGACAACCTCGCTGTGGCAGTGACTGACCCCAGGCACCGGTTCGTGAGGGGCGATATCACCGACGCCGGCATTGTGAACGAATTGATGCGCGAGGACGAGATTGACACCGTCGTCCATTTCGCCGCGGAGTCGCATGTAGACCGATCCATCAGCGGACCTGCCGCGTTCATCAGCACAAATGTCGTTGGCACTTTTACACTGCTTGAAGCCGCAAGAGCACACTGGCTGGATTCAGGCCGCAGGGGCGGCGTGCGCTTTCACCATGTTTCGACGGACGAAGTTTTTGGAAGTCTGAGCGAGTCGGATCCACCATTCTCGGAGACGACTGCCTATTCTCCGAATTCCCCGTATTCTGCCAGCAAGGCGGGCTCGGATCATCTCGTGCGCGCGTATCATCACACGTTCGGGCTGCCTGTCACTGTAACCAACTGCTCCAATAATTACGGGCCGTACCAGCACCCAGAGAAGTTCATCCCCACGGTTCTCAGAACTGCACTTGCCGGCCTTCCAATTCCGATTTACGGAGCCGGCTTGAACATCAGGGACTGGCTGTATGTTGGCGACCACTGCACCGCCATCGGCACTGTGATGCGTACTGGCGTCAACGGTCAGACATATCTGGTGGGCGGGAAAAGCGAACGGCGAAACATTGACATCGCCCGGCTCATCTGTGCTCTCCTCGACGAGAAATCGCCCAGGCCTGGTGGCAGCTACAGTGAGCTATTGACGTCAGTCACCGACAGGGCCGGCCATGATTTCCGATATGCCATCGATTGCAGCCTCATCGAAACCGAACTCGGCTGGAAGGCGGCGGAGTCCTTCGACACCGGCATTGCAAAGACTGTGGACTGGTATCTCGGTCATCCCGAACGGCTGAAGCCGGGCATCTGATGGCATCGCCTGGGGCGCTGGCGCTTTCCGTGGCCCTGGTGGGTTGGGCAGCGTGGATGCGGGCCGCTACTGGAACGTGGCTGCAACCCGGTTCGTTCTTCGCCCTCTTCTGGTGTTTCGCAGGCGTTCTTCCAATGATCCTGGCTCCCCACGAGCGAGTTGAGATCATCACCATCGCCTGGCTGATTCTAGCCGGTATGGCGGTATCACTCGGAGGGCTGGTCGGCAATCGCGGGTTCAAGACTCGCCGGCTGGCCAATGGCTCAACAGCCAGCGCTCGGGAGTTGCAGACTTACGGGGCAGTTGCAATGGTCGCCGTTGTGCTCGGGATTGGATCGAGCATCGCGTTCCTCAGCGGATCCTCCATCGCCCTAGCCGATGTACTCGATATCGAGAAACTCGTCGTGGTATCGAATCAGGCATACTTTCAGAGATACGCCGAGACGGGGGCGCCTGCGCCTCCAGTGCTGAGTCAGGCATTGCTTCCTTTCGTTTACCTGGCGCCTGCCGCGGGCGGGATTCTATTCGCGATGGCGAGGAAGATCAGCCCGAGGATTCTCGGGTTGTTGACGTTCCTGCCTGCTATTGCTGTGACGGTTCTCCAGACAACGAAGGCCGCAGTGCTGTTCGCGATCATCCTCTGGCTCTCAGGGTACTTCGCGACGCGACTGCGCCTCGGCAAGCTGGCCGTGTTCACAAAAGGGCACCTGCTTACGGCCGTAGTGGTGGGAGGTGGACTCACAACATTTTTCTTTGCTGTCGGCCTCGCGCGCCTCGCCTCGACTGACGTGTCGCTGCTCAACGTTGTGATGGTAAAGCTTCTAACGTCGGCGTTCGGTCATATGACTGTGTTCTCACAGTGGCTCACCACGTATGTGCAGCATCCGTTCAACCCGACGCTCGGCAGTGTAACGTTTGCCGGCCCGTTGGAGATGCTCGGTTATCAGCAGAGAATTCCCGGGTTGTTCGATACGGTAATCGACCTGGTTGCGGGAGAGAGCAGCAATATTTATACGGCGTTTCGTCCGCTCATTCAGGATTTCGGCATTCCCGGAGCGCTCGCAATTCTCACGCTGCTCGGCTACGTGGGAGGCGTCGGATTTCGTCAGGTGGCAGCGGGACGGTGGAGCGGGGTGCCGCTGCTGCTGGCGTGTTATGTGACAATTTTCTGGACACCAATTACCTGGTTCTGGATATACAACAGTCTGACAGCGACGGTAGTCGGGATCGGAGTGCTGGTGTTTTTGCTCCGTCTATGGCGTGGCTCTGCGCGCGGAATGGGAAGCGCCGGCCACTATTCCCCGGAGCGGATGTGACTATCTTCTGGACTCCTGTCCGGTGCTGCACGTTGGCGGCCTTTGCCGGCGTTTGCTCTGATGGCGGGTGCGCCGCGCTTTCCTGGGCGCGGCGGGAATACCGGGCGGCCGGTGCCATTTCGTGAGGAATAATTTGTCAGTCCAAACAAGCGACCGATCTCAGTACATCGAGGAAGGAGTGGATGCACTCGCGCTGCTTACCCCTCTCATCGAGCGGCGGCGCGCCATTGTTGCGTGGACGATTGTTCTTGCTCTGGCGACGGGCGGCATCGCAGCATTGGTCCCGCGAAAATACAAGGCGGAGGTTTCGCTCAGCCCGGTAGTCAACAACAAATCCGGCAGCGCGCTCGGCGGGATTGCAGCGCTTGCCGGCGCGACACTCAGCACCGGGTACCAGCTGACACCTGCGCGGATGGTAGAACTTCTCAAATCCCGCGTGGTGCTTGCAGGGGTCGGCAAGTCCGGGTTTGGACCTGCGGGCGCGACGGTCATCGACAGACTCCTGGATGAGCCGTACACACGCGGCGATGACCAGGAAATAGCGAAGCACCTGGAGAAACTGCTCGACGTCGGCACAAACAAGGAAACTGGTACCGTTACGGTTTCGGTCGAAAACAGGGACAGCGCACTCGCGCGCGTGGTTGCTTCCCGCATCGTGGACAGTGCTAGCCAGAGATTCGTGCGGACATCGAAGGCCCAGGCGCAGCAGCTCAGGATTGCACAGGAGGGTCGTGTCGAAGCAGCGCGAAGCCAGCTTGCTTCTGCCGAAGAGCGTCTGCGACAGTTCCGTTTTTCCAACCGCGCAACGCCTTCATTTTCCGTCACCAGCGTCGACCTTCAGCGCCTGAACCGTGACATCCAGCTCGCAGAGCAGGTGTATACGCAGGCAATTACTGACCAGCAGTCCGCGTATGCGCGCGAGCTCGAAGCCACGCCGACAGTGGTCGTGCAGGATCCCCTTCCAGCGAATCTGCCCAAGGTGCGAAAGAGGATAATTCTCAAGACCGCGATCGCAGGTGTCGTGAGTTTTGTGTTCCTGAGCATTGGCGTTCTGCTGATCGATCTCACACGGCGGAGACTGGAGCGTCCCGATCCTGAGTCAGAGCGTTTCAAGCGCGCTGCCTCGACCCTGCCGCGTTTCCGGCCCCGGTCACTCCCACGGTCGTAGGTTGTCCGCCGCGCAGATTCATGCCCCCGGCCTGCCGAATGCTGCCGCCGGGGCAGTTGATTCCAACGTCCTGACCAGGCTCACATACCTGAGGGGAAGAGTCGCAATGGCGGCGATCCTCAAGGCGATGGGTGTGAAGCGGGGAGACGAAGTCCTCATTCAGGCGTTCACGTGCATTGCGGTACCGGAAGCGGTGATGAGCCTTGGCGCGGTCCCCCGTTACGTGGACGTTGCCACGGGGACGCCCAACATGGATGCGGATGATCTCGCTGACAAAATCGGGCCGCTCACGCGCGCGGTGGTTGTGCAGCATTCGTTCGGGCTCCCGGCTGCGGTTCGACAACTGTGTGAAGTTGCGAACAAGAGGGGCGTCCCCGTGATAGAGGATTGCGCGCACACGATCGCATCGACCGTCGGGGGACGCGCTGTGGGCACCTTCGGTGCGGCCGCCTTTTATTCGTATGAGGCGTCGAAGCCTGTCTTCATCGGGATCGGAGGAAGCGCAGTCGCAAACGACGACGCGCTGCGTGCGCGCCTGGAAGCGCATTTCAGCGACTATGTCGCGCCGCCGGTTGCGACTCAGCTTCAGTTAGGTGCAATGCGGTTGGCTCACCTTGTCGCTTACCGCCCTTCGACGTATTGGACTGTTAGAAGCCTCTTTCGCACGCTGGTCGCGGCGGGTTTGATTCGCGGCAATTACAACGAGATGGGTCCCGGCGCGGAGCCTTCGCCGGAGTTTGGCCACAGAATGGGCGGCATTCAAAAGAAGTTGCTGCTGGCGGCACTCGGCAATCTGGAAAAGCAGACTGCGCACCGTGTAGGCGTTGCGACGAAATACGCCACGCGGATTCGCAACGACGATATCGCGCACGTCCCGGTGGCAGAGGATGCTTCACCCGTGTTCGGCCGCTATCCGTTGCTGACGGAAAACAAGTCGAAATGGATAGAGGGAGCCCGCGGCGCGCGCGTCGAACTGGCTGATTTCTACGACACGCCGGTGCATCCGCTGCGCGGTGACGCGCTGCGGGAAGTGGGATACGAGCCGGGCTCATGCCCCAACGCGGAATGGTTTTCGGAGCGTGTCATTTCGCTGCCCACCGGGCCTCAGGTAGATGGCTCGCAGATCGACCGCGCTGTCAGATACTTCAACGGTTAGCAGCGGCTATGAGAGTGTGGCTGGCACATGTCGGCGAACCACTGCCCATCGATGCTGTGAACGAGCGCCAGCTGCGGATGAGCCTCTTCGCACAACACCTCGCCGCGCGCGGTCACGATGTAACGTGGTGGACTTCCACGTTCGATCACACGCACAAGCGCCAGCGCTTTGAAGAGCATACCGACGTTCGTGTGAGCGAGCGGTTGACGCTTCGCCTTTTATATGCACGGCCCTACAGCTCCAACATCTCCATCAACCGGCTGATCAATCATCGTCAGGCCGCAAATGCGTTCGCCGAGCTTGCGGAGGCGCACCCCGCGCATGAAAGACCCGATTTCATTTTTGCAACTCTGCCCACGCTCGAGATGGCGGCCGCGGCCGCAACGTTTGGAAAAAAGCACGGAATACCGGTCGTTATCGACGTTCGCGACCTGCACCCTGACATTTATCTCACGCTCGTACCGGTATGGGCCCGCCCGCTGGCGCGGATAGCACTGTCGCCATTGTACCGAGATCTCCGCACGGCAGTCACGAAGGCAACCAGCATCGTCGCGATCGCGCCTTCGTTTCTCAAGTGGGCACTCGATCACGCCGGAAGGGAGGCTAGAGATACCGACGCGGTGTTTCCTCTCGCCTATCCTGAGATCGAAGCATCCGCCGATGCTCTTGCGAGAGCCGCGGAAAAGCTTGCGGGTCAGGGGGTGAATGCGGCGCAGCGAATCGTGTGGTACGTCGGAACATTCAACCGCTGGATCGACCTCGAGACGCCGATCAAGGCTGCGCGGATGCTTGCAGAAGCAGGGCGTGACGACATTCAATTCGTGATCAGCGGATCAGGAGGGTTCGACGCCAGGTTGCGCCGAATGGCGGAGGGACTTCCCAACGTCGTGTTTACCGGGTGGGTTGACGTGCCGGAGATAATTCACATGAGGGAGATCTCATGGGTAGGACTCGCACCTTACCAGCCTGGCTTTCATACTGTGGGCAACAAGCTGTTCGAATACATGGCGGGGGGACTTCCAGTATTGATCAGCATCGGAGGCGACGCGCGCGATATTGTCGAGCGCAACGATGCCGGCATGGGATACGAGGGCGGTAATCCGGAGTCGCTGGTTGATGTCATCGGCAGGATGGCCGAGAACGGAGTTCAGCAGCGCATGTCAGAGAGCAGCCTTCGCGCGTTCCGGGATCACTACTCCGCGAGCAAGGTCTACGGAGAGATGGATTCGTTTGTCACTTCATTGGCGAGGCGTGATGCGCAAGACTGATCCGTCTCACGCACGTGAGATGATTGGGCCGGCTATCACGGACGTCGCAGGCGAGCCGGCCGGAAAGGTTCAGCTCGATCGGCTCGTCGCGCGTTATCACTGGGCCGCAACATATGCTGTCGGAAGCGTCGTTCTGGAAGTGGCCTGCGGCACTGGCCAGGGACTCGGACTGCTGAGCTCACTTACACCTCACGTATACGGCTGCGACCTGAGTGCAGAGAATCTTTCCCGCGCGCGCAACAACTGCGGTTCGCAGGTTCCGCTCATTCAGGCAGATGCAGAGTCGCTGCCGTTTGCGGAGGCGTCGGTAGACGTGGTTCTGCTGCTGGAGACGCTGTATTTCCTGCCCTCGCCAGATCTTTTTTTCAGCGAAGCCGCACGAATACTGCGCCCCGGAGGGGTGTGCCTCATCTCGGTGATCAACAGGGACTGTCCTGACTTCAACCCGAACCATCCGCTCTACTTCAACACCTACGGTGTCCGCGAACTGTCGGCAATAATGCGGAAGCATGGTTTCGAACCGAAGTGTTCCGGAATCATCCCGATGGACGCGCCAACATTGCGCGCCAGAATATTCAAGCCACTGAAGCGTGCGGCGATCCGTCTCAACCTGATTCCAGAGAGCATGCAGGCAAGGCTGCTGCTGAAGCGGCTTGTGTTCGGCCGCCTTAAACCCATGCCGCTCGATGTGCGTGTGATGCCGGCTCCTGCCGTTCCGCCCACGCCTCTCGCTTCAGACAAGGCAGACCCGGTGCATCAGGTGGTACTGTGTGCGGGAACGCGGGTCTAGATGAATCCCGGCGAGTTGTCGAGCGCGGGAAATGTCAGGGCGCGCATCGCTATCATAACGGTTCAGTACGGAAACCCGGCGGATACAGAGAAATTCGTCGAGAGCATGATGCGGCTGGAGGATGCATCTGACTGCGAGCTCATAATCGTGGACAATGCGCCTGACCCTGCGAAGGTCGCGACGTTTCCGTCATCGCTACGGGATGCCGCATTTACGGTGCGGACCCTCCAAGCGCCGCGGAATCTCTACTACTGGGGCGGAGCGAATTTCGCGCTGGAGCAACTCGAGATGTCCGCCAATCCAGGCATCGACTGGGTGGTCATCTGCAATAACGATATCGAGTTCAAGGACGGACACTTTCTGAGGACGCTGCGCTCCCTCGACCCCGACGAACATGCCATAGTCGCCCCACGTATACTCTCGGGCACGACGGGGCGCGACCAGAATCCGCTGTTGAGGGAGCGGCCCGCGATGCGTACGCGGCTCAAGTGGCGCCTGTACGACTCGGGCTACCTTCTCGCGAAAGCCGCGCTTTCGGTCCAGGCGGCGTGGAGGTCAGTTCGCCCGCAGGCCCTCCGGGCCGGGCTCGACGTGCAGTCTGAGAATCGCACGGTGTATGCACCACACGGCTCGTTCGTGATCCTGTCCTCCGAGTTCTTCAGGCGGGGCGGTTCGCTCGACCTCGAGGTGCCTTTGTTCGCGGAAGAGCTCACCCTGGCGGTTGCGGCTGAGAAGCTGGGCCTTTCGATCTGGCATGTGCCCTCACTCCAGGTAATTCACTGGGAGCACCGAACCACTGGCCCGGCTCTCACTCGGGCCAAATACAGGCTGGAAAAGCTCGCACGACGCAGGTATCGCGAGATCGGCGGCTGAGAACCGGCTGAGAACCGGCTGAGAACCGGCTGAACCGGCCGGACAACCTTCCGTTTGCGAGAGTGCAGCGGACTGGCACCTAGCCTCTCAATCGGTATAAATTGTCTGCTGGCAATAAGTTGCCCCGCCTAGCACGATTCTGGCGGGAGCACGCCCTCACG
Organism: Gemmatimonadaceae bacterium; assembly: GCA_046593625.1. Taxonomy (GTDB): domain Bacteria; phylum Gemmatimonadota; class Gemmatimonadetes; order Gemmatimonadales; family Gemmatimonadaceae; genus UBA4720. Next base: position 8,414 of record JBKJNN010000081.1, read on the forward strand.
CTACTCCGCAACCGCTACCACACCGTATGACCTCGCCTCCTTCGACGTCGATGTCCATTCCGTTTTTCCGCTATCCACATCTTTTTGCGCAGCAGCGCGAAGAGATCCTTGGCGCGATGACGGAAGTCATGGATCGCGGGGCTTTCATACTCCAGAGCGACCTCGTGGAATTCGAAACCCGGATAGCGAATTTCACGACGGCAAAACATGCCCTTGGGGTCGCGAACGGGACAGACGCCCTCATCATCGCGTTGCGCGCTGCGGGGATTGGAGCAGGCGATGAGGTCATCGTGCCGTCGCACACCTACGTGGCATCTGCCGCATCCATTCATTTTGCCGGCGCTACTCCCGTTCTTGTCGAGTGCGGTGCCGATCACATGATAGATCCAGAAGCTGCAGCGGCCGCAGTCACGTCTCGCACGCGCGCGATCATGCCGGTGCAGCTCAATGGGCGTACGTGTGACATGGATGCGCTTCAGGCGATTGCAGACCGGCACGATCTCGTCATCATCGAAGACGCGGCGCAGGCAATCGGGTCGAAGTTCAAGGGCCGCAACGCCGGCACCTTTGGCCTCGCTGCCGAGATCAGTCTCTATCCCGCCAAGATTCTCGGCTGCTTTGGCGATGGCGGTGTGCTCCTGACGAACAGCACCGAGATGGCCCAGAAGATGGCATTGCTTCGGGATCACGGTCGCGATGAATCAGGCCTCGTCGTTACCTGGGGGCTGAACTCGCGCCTCGACAATCTTCAGGCAGCCGTGCTGAACGTAAAACTCCAGGTTCTCGAGGCAGAGATCGAACGGCGGCGCCAGATTGCCCGGCTTTATCGCGCAGGATTGAATCATATCGAAGACCTCGTTCTGCCTCCGGGCCCTGATGACGACGACGATCACTTCGACGTCTACCAGAACTACGAGGTGGAATCTTCGCGGCGCGACGACCTGCGGCAGTATCTCGAAAAGGACGGAGTGCGCACAATCATACAATGGGCCGGCAAGCCGGTGCATCAGTTTGAAGGGCTGGGTTTTGGGAACGTGCATCTCCCCTACACCGACCGCCTGTTCACGCGCTGCTTCCTCCTGCCAATGAATACCTCGCTTACGGATGAAGAAGTGGAGTACATCTGCGAGAGTATCAGGAGATTTCATGCGGACTAGTGTCCACATGAGCCCTTCCGATAGCGCTTCGTCACTCGGCCATCTAGCCGACGCCGAGCGCTATCATGACCCGTTGTCGATTGACTTTGACGATACTGAAGCGCTGCTGAGCGGGCTTCAGCGGATGATCCTGATTCGTGTCGTGGAAGAGAAGATCGGTGACATGGTGTCGCAGGGCATCGTGAAATGTCCTTGCCATCTGGCGATTGGGCAGGAAGCGCCGGCAGTCGGAGTCGCGGGCTACGTTCGAAAGGGAGACCGGGTTTTCGGTGCCCATCGCTCGCACGGTCACTTTCTCGCACTCGGTGGGTCACCCCACGGGTTGCTTGCCGAAGTACAGGGGAAGGACACGGGAGTCTCGCGAGGCATGGGTGGCTCCATGCATCTCATTGACATCGAGAACAATCTCTTTGGAACGGTTCCAATTGTGGGTGCGACCATTCCGATCGCCGTCGGTGCAGGCATTGCGGCGCAGATGGATGGCAACGGCGCGATGGCTGTTTCGTTCTTCGGTGACGGAGCAACCGAAGAAGGCGCGTTCCACGAGTCGATGAACCTCGCCGCAGTAATGAAGGCCCCGGTGCTCTTCGTGTGCGAGAACAATTTTTTCTCGAGCCACCTGCATATCAATCTGCGGCAGCCGGATTCTTCCGTGTGCCGTTACGCTGAAGCGCACCGGGTCGGGTGGGCACGCGCGGACGGGAACGATCTCGGCGCAGTGAGGGCGGTGACAAAGGAAGCGGTGGAAGCAATCAGGGCCGGCGAAGGCCCGCGCTTTCTCGAACTGGTTACTTATCGCTGGAGAGGGCACGTCGGACATCGCGAGGACGAGGACGTGGGAGTGAAGCGCAAGGACGATCTTGCCGCGTGGAAACTTCGCGATCCGATCAGCCGCCTGGCTGTTGCTCTCGATTCGGCGGGCGTCCTCGACAGGCAGCAGCTGAAGGCCTTCTGGACCGACGCTCATGCCGTCGTTGAAGAGGCATGGGCAACGGCTACACACGATGGATATCCACCAGCAAAGGCGCTTTTGAGCCGCGTTTACAGCGGAACCATGGCACGCAAGATTTGAAACAGGCACCAGTGACAACGGGGTACGGAGCCGCGATTCGCGACGGCTTCGAATATCTTCTCGCAAATCATCCGTCGGTTTTCACGATTGGCCAGGGTCTGTGGAGCCCGTGGTATGTCGGGAATTCCATGACCGATCTCGACAGCCAGTTCGGCCGCGAGCGTGTGATTGACACGCCAGTCTCCGAACTCGGATGCACGGGCGCCGCACTTGGCGCCGCGCTCTGTGGATATCGGCCGGTGGTCATTCACCCGCGAGTCGATTTTATGCTGCTCGCAGTTGATCAGATTGTAACGCAGGCTGCGAAATGGCGATCGATGTTTGGCGGCCAGGTCTCCGCGCCAATCACGGTGCGCGCAATCATCAACCGCGGTGGTGAGCAGGGCGCTCAACACTCACAGTCGCTGCAGTCGTGGTTTGCCCACATTCCGGGACTGAGAGTAGTGATGCCGTCCACGCCGACGGATGCGCGCGACCTGCTCATTGCCAGCGTTCTCTCCGATGATCCCGTGCTTTATCTCGACGACCGCTGGCTGTACGGGCTCGAGGAAGAACTCCCGCCGATTGAAGAGAAAAACCTGGCACTCGAAGGCCCTCGCCTGACGCGGACCGGGCAGGATCTCACACTTGTCGGATCCAGCTACAGCGCCCACCTCTGCCGGGAAGCGGCGGCTCGTCTGAGTGCCAACGGCATCGAGTGCGATGTAATCGACATCCGGGTTCTCAATCCGTTCGACGCAACGCTTATCATCAAGTCTGCGAAAAAAACCGGACGCGTACTTGCCGTCGATGGAGACTGGAGAACCTGCGGCATGGCTGCAGAAGTCATTACATCGATAGTAGAAGCAGTTGACCCACGGGTGATGCGTGCGTCACCACGGCGGGTGACGCTGCCGGATGCACCCGCGCCCACGAGCAACCCGCTCGAGCGCAGCTACTATCCAACGGTGGATTACATCGTACAGCGCGGCCTCGCGCTTGTCGGAGCGCAGCAAGAAACCTTCGAATGAAGCGCGCGCTCGACATCACCGTGGCGGCGCTGGGGCTTCTGGTGCTGTCCCCGCTGCTTGCAGTCCTGTGCCTTCTGATATGGCTCCAGGACTTTCACTCTCCCTTCTACATCGCCAGCCGGGTCGGCAGGGGAGAAAAAACATTCCGCATGGTGAAGCTCCGGTCGATGGTCGTGCGTGCAGACGCAACGGGAGTTGACTCGACTGCCGGCGACGATCCGCGCATCACCGGTCTCGGCCGGTTCGTAAGGCGCTTCAAGCTCGACGAAGTGCCTCAACTCTGGAATGTCCTCAAGGGCGAGATGTCACTCGTTGGACCGCGCCCGAACGTGGAGCGGGAAACCGCACTCTACACGAGCGATGAACGGCGGCTTCTAAATGTGAGGCCTGGCATTACCGATCTGTCGTCAATTGTCTTTGCTGACGAAGGCGAGATTCTCGCTGGAAGCCCGGACCCCGACCTGAGATACAATCAGCTTATCCGGCCGTGGAAATCGCGGCTTGGGCTTCTCTACACGGATGCCCGGCCGTTAGTGGCGAGAGACCTGAAGATCGTCTGGCTGACAGTTCGCGGTGCGATGGACCGCGATGCGACGCTGGTAAGCGTTCAACAGCTGGCGCGCGAACTCGGTGCAACGCCGGATCTTCTGGAAGTCATGCTGCGCCGCAATCCCCTTCCGGCTGCGCCGCCTCCGGGCGCCAGTGACATCGTCAGAAGCCGAGCAGTGGTTGCCTGACCCCAGAAGTCACTTGATCGAGCAGTAAGTCTCGGCCGCAGGGTTCGTGGTCAACTGCACCGGGTTCGACCCATCTGCATTCATCACCCAGATGTCGTTATTGCCCGACCGGTTGCTCACAAAACAGAGCTGACGCGCATCGTTGCTCCACGAAGGCCGGATGTCTGATGCAACGTTCCTGGTGAGATTCGTCTCGTTGCCTGCTGCTACAGGCACTGCCTGAAAGTCGAGCGTAAATATTTCGAAGTTGCCGTTTCTGAAGGCAGAGAACGCGATTTTGAGCCCTTCTGGCGACCACGCCGGCGCGATGTCGGCACCTGCTGCCGTCGTGAGGCGGAATGAAGATCCACCTCCCACTACAACGACGTAGATATCCTCTGTCACCGCATCACGGTTAGATTGAAACGCGATGTACCTCGCATCGGGCGACCACGTCGGCCAGGTATCAACTCCGATGTTGTTCGTGAGGATCTTCACGTTCTGACCCTCGTTGCTCATCGTGTAGAGATCGGTCAGGCCGTTCCTGTTGCTCGAGAATACCAGCTGCGTTCCGTCTGGCGACCACGCAGGCGTGTCGTCCTCCGCAGGATCACTGGTAAGATTTCGGAGCCCGGTGCCATCCGCGTTCATGATCCATACGTCCTTGTTCCCGGTCCTCTCCGAAACAAAGGCAATCGAGCGGCCATCGGGGGACCAGACAGGACGCGTATCGCGCGCGTTGTTGTTGGTGATGCGCGTCTGGTTCGTCCCGTCCGCATTCATGGTGTAGATCTCTTCATTCCCATCGCGACTGGTAACGAAGGTCACTCTCGGTTCGGCGCGCCGCGGCGACGGGCCTGTCGATTCAATGCAGCCGACGATCACCACAGCCGCGCAAAAACGCGCAGTGGTTCCGACTATTTTCCTCATCCTTCCTGTTCCTCTTTTCCCGCTCACGTTGTTCACCATCCGAGCAGACTCAGCGTGACCGACAGGTAGTGACTGGAACGATCGCCAGTCGCAGTTGCATCAGTGAAGCATCCAGTCGAACGCTGGAAGAACGCGTTGTAACGCGTCAGTTTGGAATAATCCGCGCGAACCCGGAAATACCGCGTGGCAAATCCCGCGCGGGCTCCCGGCGCGACAGTGACGTCGTGGAAACAGCGGCTGGGATTGGCTTTGAGAAAGAAAGCATCATTATTGGTCCGGATTCGCTGGACGTTTGCGCCAAGCATTAGCGAACCGTTCATGTAGTCGGCCGCGAGCCACTGGCCTGACGACCCGGGGCCGATCCCGGTAGCGAGCAGCTGGCCTTCGTTAGTGTAGCCTTGAATCGCCGCGCGGCTCGTATAGAACGAACCCTGCGGCCGGAACCGGTAAGTGGTGCTCTGCTCGACGTTGGTGAACTCCGCCTGAAGGCGGAAGGCGGAAGTGCCCCCGTCGATGCTCCGCGCCCATTGGAGACCGCCGGTGTAACCGCGCGAGTGCATTGGCTGATTCCTGAAATCGGAGAGCGACCCTGGAAGTTCGGCACGGGCCCATTCGACATAGCCTTCAAGACCATACACGGGCACGGCATAGTGAACGAACAGCGCCGTGAGTTGATCCGCGCCAGGCGTGAAGGTAGAGTCAGAACTCGGAAGCGCATTTGGCTGCCCGGTGCCCTTGAGAAAGTCAAAAGCGCGAGAGGCCACGCCGCTATATCCATCGACTGCTGAGAAGACCGAGCGTTCGAGCCCGACAGTCAGTCCTGAAGATGGTTTCTGCTTCCACGTGAGAGCGATTGCACTGAGCGAGCGGACGTCGTTGGTTGGGTCTTTGTCGAAGAAATCAGACTCGTGCAGCCCTCCGAGAATCCAGCGTCCTTCGAATTCTCCAATGGCCGTCCGGAGCGGCTCTGCCGTTCGCAGGAACGCATGCGGAAATCCGGCTGCGTTGTCGCCCAGGATGAGAGGATTCCGGAGCGCCGGCCCCCACCACTCATTTTCAGTGGCTCCACCAACCTGCATCGGGCCAAACGAAACCGTCAGCGACGACTGTCCCGGATAAATTCGCGTGATCGCCGAGTCTCCAAAGCGCCATGGATAATCGATCGAGTAGGGTACGTAGTTGAACGGCGATGAAAAATCGCTGCGCGAAGCAGGGATTGGGCGGGCGTAACGAAGATCCGTCGGATCGATGGAAAGCCCGTAGTTGGTGGAATGCACAAACTCGGGAATCACAATGAGGCTCACCTGTCCGAACGACGCTGTGAAACCTCCCATGACACGCTGGTTGTAGCCCTTGCCGCCCCACAGCGCACCGTCATTCTGTCCGAACGGAAGATCACTGTTGGTGACCGACGTAAACTCCGGGAGCACGATGCTGAATTGTCGCGGCGTGAATTTCGACGAACGTCCGCCCATGAGAGACGACGTCGAGCGCAGGAACATGCCGGCGAGTGGGCTCTTACCCCGGAGGTATGAAATCCGCAGGCGGTCTACGGAGTCGCCGCTCACCGTAACGACCGGGCCAGAGAAGGGAGCAAGTGGCAGCGCCGTGGGTGACGACACCACAGCGGAGTCCCGGGGTGTCTGAGCACCAGCCGTTGCAGTCAGGCAGCACACAAGGCACGCGGACAGTAGTAAAGACAGACGCTCGAATGGACGCATTAATGACTACGTTTCGATGTGATGGCTTTCGCGCCAGGTGGAGCGACCGGAGGTTCGACAGCGCTTGCTCCGTTCAGTTCGCGAACGTAAATATAGTATCTGCAAGCAGGCCGCGCCGAGCCGTTCGAGCGGCGGTGAAGCGAACCAATCTCTCGCCCGACTGTCAATTGACCAATAACGATGTTCCCGCGTCCGCCGCACTCAGGCTGGAGCGCGTGAGGCGAAATGCGCCGTCAGTCACAATCACGGCATGGGCAGCGCTGATTGTCGCTTTGATGTGCGGCTCTCCATTCGCCGGGTCCGCCCAGACACTCGGTGGAAGCAGCGAAGTGTTCGCGGGCAGCGAATTCGAGAGTTACCTGAGATATCTGCAAACTCTCGGGAAGTCCAAGCCTACTGTGTGGAGCATGCGGGGTCTTTCGCCGCTCGAGGTAGATGCGCTTGCACCAACGGATTCGCGCCACCCGTGGGCCGCCCGGTACTCGTTCGGAAAGCGGGCCGGCACCGGTCCGCAACTGGACTTTATCCGGCCAACTGTCGGTTTCATTGCGAACACGTCGTATCCGTTCGGATCAAATGACGGCGCACTGTGGGCCGGGAAAGGACTGACCAGCTGGGCCCAGCTCGGCGTCAGCGCCCGGTGGGGACCTCTATCCGCCAGGGTTGCACCGATTGCGTTTCGCGCGGAGAACGCCGCTTTCCCGCTGATGGAGAATGGCCAGACAGGCCGGCTCGCGTATGCCGATGGGCAGTTCTACGATGCGCTCGACAAACCGCAGCGTTTCGGAGATTCTCCGTACAGCCGGGTAGATCTCGGGGAAAGCATGCTGCGGGTGGATTTCCTCGGTATCGGTGCAGGAGTATCCACAGAAAACCAGTGGTGGGGGCCGACGGTGGAGTTTCCCTACGTGCTCGGCAACAACGCCGGAGGTTTCCCGCACGCGTTCGTCGGCACGTCGCGTCCGGCACCCATCGGCTTTGGTCACATTCACGGACGCGTTGTATACGGCTACCTCGGCCAATCGGATTATTCGTCCGTGACCGGCCCGGATTATTTCCGGAGCTACGATTTCCCGGGCACCACGCGGCTCATGGCAGGGCTTACGGGACTACTTCAGATCAACGGAATTCCCGGCCTCGAGTTCGGCGGTTCGCGGTTCTTCCACAGCGCACGCGACAGCACGGGCTTTACTTCGCACGACCTCGGGCTTCCCTTCCAGAATCTGTTGAAAGGCCGCCTGAAGGCTGAAGGCGATACCGCGTTTGGAGATGATCGCAGCATTCTAGAGAACCAGCAGGCATCCATTTATTTTCGCTGGGCTCCTCCGACATCCGGCTTCGAGATGTACGCCGAGTATGGGCGAGAGGATTTCAGCTTCGACGTGAGGGATTTCTTTCTCGAGCCCGACCACTCTTCGACGATCAACATCGGATTCAGAAAAGCGTGGTTGAAGGACGGAGGCAACACGATCAACGCGTTCCGCACCGAGTTTTTTACCTACGAAGCACCGGCTGGAACTCGTTCGAGAGGGGAAGGTCTTTTTTACCTTCACCAGCCGCTTCGGCAGGGACACACGCTGCGTGGCCAGATGCTCGGGGCGCCCACTGGAGCGGGCAGTGGTTCAGCGCAGATGTTCGCGTTCGAGCGCTACGTCACGACGGGACGGATGAAAGCATACCTCTCGAGAGTTACTCAGCGCGAATACGCTGCCACGAAGCCGGCATACACAAGCGGTCCGCCGATCGTGAATCCGATCGACGCGCAGTTGTCGATCGGAGGAGAGGTGAGCCGCTTTATTGGATCGTTCGACGTGACGGGCCGCCTCGTTTTGACCTCCGAGGCCAACCGCTATTTCCTGAACGACAAGTCGAACGCCAGCCTTGCGCTCATCCTGAGACAGGGTTTCTAAAGCCCCTCAGATTCCGGCAGCGAGCCAATCCAGTTCAGCTCCAGCCTTCGCTGCCGCAGGAACGCCAGCACTATTCCAGCAAGCAGTCCAACTGTCAATCCGAGAAGCGTGTGACGAATTGCCTCGTTTCTCTGTGGTTCGGTTGGGAGGTCAGGCGACTCAACCATCGCAAAGGCGGTTGGATCGCGGACTTCCTCGATTCTGGCCTGTTCGAGCGACTGGGAGAGCGAAGTGAATATCTGTTGCCGTGACTGGACCTCGCGTGTCAGGCGATCATGCTCGAGCCGAAGCTGTGGCGACTGTTCGTACTCGCGGTTGAGTTCAAGAAAGGTGCGAACGTTCTGCTCTGCCTGATCGAGGCGTACCCTTGCGTCATCCACCAGGCTTTCGACGAACTTCCTTTCCTGCTCTGCCTGTCGCTTCTGCCTCGTTGTTGAATAACTCTCCAGCTCGACGAGGATATTTGCGGCAATCTGCTGCGCAACGAGCGGGTCGGTAGATGTCGCGGCAACAGAAACGACACCGCTCCGCGAATAAATGTCAGAACTCACATTGGAGCGAAGCTCGGGAACAGCGAGCACGGCGCCGACCGCCGGGGTTCGCGCCTTGATGCCAAAGATCTGCGCAAGGCTCTGGGTCTTGCCGGCCGAAGTTGCGTAGCTCTTTTTTGCGACGGCCAGCAGTACTACCCGCGACCTGACGAGGTCGGAGTAGAAGACAATTGATTGCGAAAATTCCGCCGCCGCGTTGAAAGCCACCCCAAATCCTCCCGCGCCCGGAAGCTGCGGAGCCCGGCTCCCCTTCACAATGAACGAAGCGCGTGACTGGTAAAGACTGGCCTGCGAGACAGAGAGAACTGCTGCCAGCAGAAGTCCCGCCAGCGCGGATAGCGCAATCACGCGGCGATGGAACAGGAGGATGCTCAGGAAGGCGACGAGCGATGTCTCCGATCGCGGTCCTTCTACCCTTCCCGCACTGATCACGCCTCGTTCAACGCGGCCCTCCGCGCGGGCAGGCAGATCAGCAGTGGTATTCACGCCCTCCCGCCCGTCTGAGCGTGCATCGGACGCACTCGCTCGACCGACAGGTAGATGATGCTCAGCAATACTGCGCCGGCGCCAAAAGCAATCAGGAAGAAAGTAGGACGCAGCCACGCGACGATCGCGAGCAGCGCGAGGGCCAGGTTGATGAGCAGAATCGTCGCGCTCACCTGCGCATGACTCCTTCCCGCCTGCACCATTCGCTGATATGCGTGACTGTGGTGGGCGTGATACCACTTCTCGCCGTGAGCGATACGACGGCACAACGTTACAGTAGCGTCGAACACGAACGCCCCGAGCAACAGCACCCAGATCAGCAGCGGAATCGCACCCGCATTCTCCGAGGCAATTGCCAGGACGGCAAAAATGTAGCCGAGCATTCCGCTGCCGACGTCCCCCATGAAAAGTTTTGCGGGAGCCCAGTTGAGAGGAATGAATCCGGCGCTTGCCGCAGCTATCAGCAGCGAAACGGTAGCCAGTCCTGTGTGGCCCATTATCAGGAGGATCAGACCGCCTATGAGCCCTGTGCTGATTGCCTCACCTGCCGCAAGTCCGTCGATTCCATCCACGAAATTGTAGAGATTGATCGCCCAGACGATCCCGATCACCGCGAGCGCGGTTCCCGCGAGGCCGAGTTTTACGGTGGATGCGCCGATCACCAGCGAGGGCAGCCCGCCCAGCCAGTAAATCGCCCAACCGGCCGAAATGAACTGAACTGCAAAGCGCGTCAGCGCAGGGAGGCTGCGATGATCGTCAACCCATCCCACGATGGCTATCATCGCCCCGCCGCCAGACATCGCAATCGCCAGATTCCAGTCAATCCAGCCAAGCAGAGCAGCGACGACGGTGCCACCAAGAGACGTCACCGCGATGGCCAATCCGCCGCCACGCGGCGTTGGCGACTTGTGTGAGCTGCGCTCGTTGGGAATGTCGAGCAGGCGGTCCAATGCGTACAGACGAACCCGGCTTGCGAGCAACCAGCTGAGCAGCGCAGCCGCAGCGATAAAAACAATTATTTGAACTATCAAGTCGCAGCACTCGAACGCGACATGAACCATTCCGCTGTCTGAAGCATTCCCCTCTCTACTGATGTTTGCGGCGCATAGCCGGTCGTCTCCCGAAGTCCGGAGGTGTCGACAAAGAGCGAGCCGAGCACCGCCGTGAGGGAATCACCCTTAAGATGGAACCCGGGAATTCGGGAGAGCAAGGCCCCCGCACCTGTGAGGGACTGGAGCATGGTCTGGGGGACGGGCAGCAGGCGGAGTGGCCGCCCCAGGGATTTCGCGATGATACGCACGAGATCAGGCGTCGAAAGGTCATGCTCGTCGCTGACATAGAATGTCCCGCTGCCGGCATCGAGGAGCTGCCGCAACGCGAGCACCGCGTTGTCTACGTAAACAAAACTCCGGCGATTCCTCACGAGGCCGAGCGGCAATGGAATCCCCATCTGAACTGCCTTGAACAACGAGATCATGTTGGCTTTCATCCCCGGCCCGTAGACATTTGGCAGGCGGAGAATTGACGCAGCAATGCCCGCGCGCGCCGCGGCCTCGGCCACAATGCCTTCAGCAGCAAGCTTGCTCTCGCCGTATGCGTCAGTGGGATGCGGAACGGTCCGCGCATTCAGAATCGCATCGCTCTCATTGGCCACGGCTTTCACCGAACTCGCAAACACGAAATTGTTGACTCCGGCAGCGATGGCTTCCTCGAGTACCACCGCGGTCCCGTCAACATTCACCCGGCGACACTCAGCTGCGGGATCACCCGCCCCGTCAAGGCGCGCGTGAACTCTCGCCGCCAGGTGCACTACGCGCGATGCCCCCTGCATCGCGGCGCGGATTGCAGCCCGGTCCTCGAGCCCTCCCGCGTGAAAGAACTCAACCTCTGGATTATTCAACGGCGTCCTTCCTATGCCGCGTACCCGCCACCCATCAGAGACAAGGGCAGAGGTGAGATACTTACCGACGAAGCCGCCCGCACCGGTTACAACCACCACGCCTCGCGCGCCAGCGACAGAGTGATCCATCAGACGCCGCGTTCGAGTACGTCGCACAGCCGGCCAACCGAGCCGGCTTTCCCGCCACTCGACATCATCACTTCCCGCGCGCGCCGCCCCATTGCCTCGATTTCTGGCGCAGGCATTGCCGCGATCTCGCGCAGTACGCGCTCGGCCTCGTTCACATCGCCGTGCTGCACATGCCAGCCAATGTTCCGCCCATCGAGAATGTCTGCCACGTGATTCTCGTCCGGGCCAATCAAAAGGATCGGCCGTCCCACTGCCATTGCCCCATAGACCTTGCTCGGGTGAACGATTCCCGGAATGAGATCGCCGACCGTTACCACATGCACGTCTGCCGCCGACAACGAATGATGCAGCTGTGACTGAGGTTGATATGGCAGCGAGACAATGCTTGAGAGCTTCATCTCATCCACCTCGCGCTTCCCCACTCCTCCGCCGATAAACATGAACAGAAGGCGAGGCTCGTCGGCTACGCGTTCAGCAGCCTGAAGGAGAGTGCGCAGCGGGTTGGACGGTCCATGATTTCCGCTGTACATCACGACGGTCCGGCCCGCCGGCACGTGCTCGGCGCGAAACGGATTTCCTTCGTGAGGAACGATTTCCTCGGGGTCTTCGGCAGGCCACGGGGGCAGTATGGAGAGCCGCGAACCCGTCTCGACCTTGGCATTGATTCGTTTCGCCATGAACCTGTCGAGGACGATCACATCATCCGCGCGAGAAAGAATCTTTCCATTCAGCCAGTCGAACGCCTTCACGCTGAAGGACTCGGGCCGCGCCTGGCCCAGCGCAACCGCTTGATCCGGATTCACGTCCATCACCCAGTACTTCACTCGAACGCGTCGGAGCGCGCCGATAACTATCGCGCCCAGTGATGCCATCGGCGGTGACGTGCTGACGACTACAGCGTCGAGGCCGGCAATCATCAGGCCGCGCAGCGCCGCCTGCGCCACGAAGGCCAGCCCGCCCGCAACTCTCACCGCGATCGAGCTCTTGCCGAAGCTGGAAAACGGAATTCTGCGCACGTCCACGCCGCGAAGCAGCTCGCGACGCGGGTATTGGATAGCGGGATCGTCGTACCCCTGCCGCGAAGTATAGACAACAACCCTGTGCCCTCTCTTCGCCAGCTCTTCAGCCGCGTCGGCGAGATGCTGTCCCACCGCTGCAGGATCTGGTACGTAAACCTGCGTGATGAAGAGAAACGTTTTTGGGCGGGACTTCACGACACCACACTACTGTAGATATCAAGCGTCTCGCGTGCGGTCCTGTCCCATGAAAAACGCTTCGTATTCTCGTGCCCTGCCGCGACAAGGCATTCGCGAAGATCCATATCGACAAGACACTGCTTGAGCGCAGCCGCAATATCGTCGACCGAAAGCGGGTCAAAGATTCGTGCACCCTCTCCTGCAACTTCGGGGAGAGCCCCGGCAGACGAACACGCCACGGGAACTCCGGCGTGCTGCGCGTCGATGATCGGCAGACCGAAGCCTTCGTAGAGCGACGGAAACGCGAACAGCGACGCGTGCTGCATCAGCGCTTCGACGTCGGCATCCGGCAGATACCCGGTGTAGTGAACCCTTTCCTCTCCGGCACCTTCGATCTCTGCCCGCGCGCCCGATTTCTCGGGCATGTGTCCAACGAGCACGAGCGAATGCGGCACCGAAGCGGAGATTCGTGTGAAGGCCGAAACGAGCCTGTGAATATTCTTGTGAGCGCTCAGGCTGCTGAATGCGAGGATATAGGGCCGCGCGATGTCGCGAAGGAGTTCATTGGCTCCATTCCTCGCCACCTCGTGCGGGTTCACCTCTCTGCCGGCAAGGTGTGTGACGGATATCTTGCCCGCCGGAACGTGCATGTTCCGGACTATCTCCGCCTTCGAAAAATTGGAGATGGTGATGACACGGTCGGCACGCTTGACTGTCTGCTCGACGAAGAACCGGAATGCGCGACGCCCGACAGCAGTGCGGCGGCCTTTATGGCCGAGGTAGTTCACGTCATGCACGGTTGCAATCTGCGGGCATCTGGCGGCAAGCGGGCTCACATAGCCAAGTGAGTGAACGGCATCAGGTTTTTCCCGAAGAAGCTGCAGGGGCAGCATAACCTGCTCCCACGTGTATCGCATGGCGCGCTGCATTGCGACAACCGGGCATATGATGCGCTTGAAATTGGGCGCAGGCGTGATGTCGAGTTCGGCCGCCTCGCGGCTTACAAAAACGAGGTACTCGTTGTCGTCGTCCTGCCTGGCAAGGGCCTCGATGAGCGACCGCGCGTAGGTCTCGGTTCCGCCGACCACACCGGGAATGAGGTACAGCAGGTTGAGTGCGATCAGCATCTAAGGGGAATTCCGCAGTTGAACCGTGTCAGGGGCCGGCGGCGAACCAGATGGCCACATCTCTCTCGCGACGCGCGGAGTCCAGCGCAGCCGCGAGACGTAGCCCATGATGGCGTACGCTCCTCCGACAATGACCATCGCATAGAAAGTCCCGCCGAAATCTCCGCGATTGAAATCGACGGTCAGCGCAAAGGCAACGAAATACAGTCCCGGATGGACTTCAACCTTCCTGACTAGCTTGACCATCAGAATCGAAAGGAGGGCAAACACGATAAATGGACCGACCCACGAAAAGTTGAGAAAGGCCTCTGTCACCGGCGTATAGGCAAAGCCCATGAGCCCAGTGGTTCCAAAGGCATCGAGCATGAACTGAAGGGAGAGACTGAGCGGCTTATCCGGCCATAGCGCGCGCGGAAAGAATAGAGACGGCGCTGCAAAGTAGGTGAATCCGAGCCGCAGCGGCCTGGTGTGAGTGGTGTAGTACATCAGCGTGTAAATGGGCGATACGAATTCGTTCTGCGTTACAACCATCTGGACAGGATTGTAGCGCAGCAGAATTGCCGGATCCTGAAGCACCTGGCGAACAATGCCGATCGCAGTGAACGCCGCGAATGCAATCATTCCCGCAACCACGCTTCCAAACCTGATCACTGCATGCTTCCGCGTGGCTACTACACCGGCTAGAAACACGAACATCGGAAGAAAATCGCGGCGGTTGCCCATTGCCAGTTGAAACAGGACGAACCCCACGACGATCACTACCAGCGCAATTCGCGCAGAGCGCGTGAGACTGCTCCAGCCAGCGAACATGAACATCACGCAACCGTTGACGAAGAACATGCTCACCACCCACAGCTGAGTCCCGAGACGCCCTACCTGTGCACGATCTATCGTGAGGCCTATCTGAACGCCGAGCGACAGGGCGTATGCCGCGACAAACGCAAACGCCAGCAGCATCAGCGCTGCATTCGCGAACCTCGGCCTGATACGCTCGAAAACTTCCTTTCGCACGTCGGTCCACGGCTGCCGGTACCACCATTGGACAAGATTGAATCCAAGGAACGCCGTTCCGTACATGAACGCTGCAGCAGCAATGCCGGGCTGGTCGTCGGTCAGCCCCGACATCGCGACCAGCGGAAGCGTACCGCCGTACAGAAAAAAGAAAATGACGAAGAAGAGCCTGATGTCCTGAATCACCCACTTTCCATCGTAGAGCCGAAGGAGCGCGAGACTCAGGACGAATTGGCCGACGATGAACCAGGTGGCGGCGCCAAGCGGCGTTCCGACCACGGCTTCGACGAGCATCGCCAGGTGCATGGTCCCAGATAGTCCAAGCAGAAGTCCCGGTGTAAACGGAAATGAACGGACCGGGCCGAGGGCGCTATCCACGATAGGTAGACCTGATGCCGCTGCGTGCAATTCTCCGGAGCTGCGCCACCTGGCGGCGCAGATAGTACCTGATGGTCCACCCGGTCGCCGATCCGCGCAGCCCATGCTCCGACTGGAGATGTCTCCAGTGTTTTTTCACGAGATAGCGCGTGTTACGCCACGCCAGGTACTCGAACCGTAACCGGTTGATCCGCTGACCTCCTGACGCCGAGACGGGGCCTCTCAAATGGTAGCAGACGGTGTCCGGAGTGAAGTAGATGTTCGCGCCTGCCGTTCTCGCGGCAAGATAGAAATCTGTCTCCTCCCGCCACGAGTTACCGGAGTACCAACTGTCAAATTGCACGGTCTTAAAGATGCCTCGTCTGATGAGCGCAATCGAATGGACGAATGGGGCCCTCACAGGAGTCGCTGTCCTTTCCGAAAAACGGGCATCCATCGAAGTCATGTCGAAGACATCGCCAGGCTCGACAATCCGCGACGGTGGATCTGAAAGGCAGGCCGTCGTGAACTCGCCGGGCACCCGTGCCGTTACGATTCTCCCCGCAATTACCGACGCGTCGAGTTCCCCGGCTTCGCGGAGAAGCGTCGCGCAGTAGTCCTGCGAGAGCCAGACGTCATCCTCGCCGAAAAGTACCCAGTCCGTACGGGTCGCCTTGACTCCCGCCATGCGCGAAGCGGGCTGTCCCATCTGGGATTCATGCCGTATCAGGTCTACCTGAAACGGCGCGGTCTCGGCCAGCGCATTCACTCTCTCAGACGTTCCATCGGTGGACCCGTCGTCGATCACGACGACGCGCTCAACATTCGACTGAGCGGTATAGGAGGGCCACACGGCCTCGAGTGCGCGAATTCTATTGAATGTCGGAATGAGAATCGTAATCGACCCCGTCATCTCACCTGCTCCATCCTTCTTTGGCTGTCGGCGCGAGCGCTGTCGAGCCCGCGATAGCCCTCCCATCCACCCCTGATCACATTGAGCGGTATGCGCGGGTCGAGCTTAGCGAGCCCGACGACGCCCATCGCAGCGGCATGAAGCACGAGACGCGCGGAGTAGCGAAGGCGCCACAGCGGCCGGTCTCCAATTGCCTTCCACACGAACAGCACTCTCGATCGCTCGCGCTCGCGCACCTGGAGATGCAGCGGCGGCCGGTTGACCTTACTGGGATAGTGCTCGACGGCAACCCGGAGCGATGAGATCATCTTCCAACCCGACGTTGCCACCCGGTGCGCTACGTCCACGTCTTCGTGCCAGAAGCTACCGAGTGCCTCATCGAATCCGCCGACGCTGGTGATGGCGTGGCGACGGAACGACATGTTCCCTCCACTGAGCCACGCGGCCGGCTGGTCGCGAGAGGGGTGCGAAGCAGGGCCGACGTTGAACCCACCCCAATCGATCCGATAGCGATTGGATGTGAGACCGAGCATCCGATAGGCTGTGTTGCGGGCGGGATTATAGTGGCCGGGATGATCCACGAAACCCCCTACGCCGCCAATTTCCGGATCTGCATAGAACGACAGCATGGCACCGGCCCACGTCGTGGGCAGTCTGACGTCGTCGTCCAGAAATGCCACGATGTCGCCCGTGGCGAGCGCCAGCCCGGTATTCCTCGCGCGCGATGTACCAAGCCCCTCGGGAAACTCGGCGATCTGGAGGGCGAGGCGGCTGCCGAACCGTTGACGTATCCTCTCGGCCGCACCCTCAGGATGCGCCTGGAGAACCAGGATCACCTCAAAGGCGCGATGGGTGCCCTGCGATGCGAGATCCTCGAGGCACAGCTCGAGCGGCTCGTCACGCCTGTACGAGGCAACAATAATGGAGAGATCAAAATGCATTGGACGGCTACGAGCCCTTGAGTGCTCGCCAGCGACGGAGGAGGCCTGCGCGGTCCATCCAGCGTCGCACGGAGTTGCGGGGAATATCGTACAAATTTACCTGGGCGACTCCCTTGAGGCGAGGCAGCAACGGGAAGCGCTTCCGGATAACCGCCTTGCGCTCGCTGCACGAGACCATGAAGCGCGAATCGCTGACTCCGCCCATCCGCATTCTTGCCACGATAACATCCACGAACCTTGTAGAAACCGGCTCGGCGAAACAGCGGACGATGTGGTCGTAATCAGCGGCTATGGTGAATCGCGTGTCGAACTTCCCAACGCGATCGAACACATGCCGCCGGACGAACGTTGCAGGGTGACAAATCGTCTGGCGGGCCAGGTCGCTCAGCTCCACTCGCCGCCCAATCACCGCAGAAATTCCCTCATCGGCCAGAACCATCCTGCCGTACACGAGATCCTCACCCGAGCTCGCGGACATGGCCCGTTCGATTGCTTCAGGTGAATACAGCCGGTCGTCGGCGTTGGCGAAGATTATGTAAGATGAGGAATCAGTAACGAGCGCGAGGCCCTTGTTCATGGCATCGTACAAGCCTGCGTCGGGTTCACTGACCCAGTAACCGAGAGCCGTTTCGTTACGCCGAAGAATATCCTGCGTACCGTCTGTTGACCCGCCGTCGATCACGATGTGTTCCACGTGTGGATATGTCTGCGCCGCTACGGCGGCGAGCGTTTCCTCGATGAAGCGGGCGCCATTGAGGACCACAGTGATCACGGACACGAGCGGAAGCTGAGCCGTTCCATGTGCAGCGTGGCCAACGGTGCGACGTCCTCCTTCAGCCTTTTGCATCTGACTCCTGAGGCCCTTCATCCAGCCAGTCATCGCGCAGGGCAAACTCCCTCCACTCCTCCCTGCCAATCAGTCGCGAGTCATAGCGAACGCGATTGCGGTGATAGTAAACGCGCGCGAGATCCAGTCGCCATGCGGAATCGCCGAGTGACCGCTTTACTGCGGAACTGATCGCGGAGACTCCTGACAACACCGAATGCGCCAGAATGCGGCGCGCGAGGCGGCCTTTCCCCGGATGAAGCGCGCGATAGTCTGTGTAGCTGTCGCAGAAACCCTGGTCGGCAAGGCGGCTGTTGAGATACTGCTGCGTCATGCGGGACGCGGGAATCATGTGATGCGTTACTGACGAGCCCACGTAAGCGAATCTATAGCCGAGTTTTCTGATCTTGATGTTCAGGCCCGTTTCATTGTCGCCAGTGAAGCGGCCCGCGTTGGTATCCGGATTAAATCCGCCAGCGCGAATGAACACATCGCGAAGCACTGCCTGGTGGCAGCTGAAGATGCCCGGATCTTCATCTGTCACCATCAGAGCCTCCCCCAGGTCGTTGAGGCTCAGCAACGAATTCTTGAGGTGCTCGAGCACCCAGACTGGCGGCTCCGTATCCCAGCGTGGCAGCACCTTCCCCGTTACCGAGGCCACCTTGTCATCGGCTGCAAACCCTTCCACGATGTGAGTGAGTAGACTGTCGTCCGCGAGCATGTCATCGTCGGTGAAATACAACACTTCACCGCGGGCAGCGAGGGCTCCGGTGTTACGAGCGAAATGCGCCCCGCGCCGCACCTCCCGAATTCCCCGCACGCGCGAGTTCTCCGCCTCGAGCTCGGCAATCACGCTCCAGGTATCGTCCGACGAATTGTTATCTACGATGAGAATTTCGATCCTGTCCTGCGGATACGTCTGAGCGAGCAGCGAACTCACTGTCTGCCGCAGCAGTCCCGAACGATTGTATGTAGGAATGACGACGGAGACGAAAAGCGCCGTTTCCATCAGACCAGCTCTCCCACTATCTCGCGAAATCGCGCCTGAAAATGCCCGGGCCCCCATGCCGCCGCATGACGCCTTCCCCTGTGCGCGAGGTCAGCGCACAACGCATCATCGTCCCACAGACGCAGGAGGCAGTGATGGATTTCATCAACCGATGCGGGATCGAACAGCAGTGCCGCGTCTCCAACCTGATCAGGGATTCCGTAAATGCCGGACGTAGCAACCGGACAACCAAGAGCAAACGCCTCGAGCTGCGGAATGTTTGTTGGACCGAAGAACGTCGGCATGACGAGCGCTCTCGCCATTGCGTAGAGGGCCGGCATGTCTGCATCCGGCGCGTAGCCGAGGAACATCACGCTCTCGCTGAGACCGGATTCTTCGACCTGCCGTCTCACTTCGGCATAGCCGTTTCGCTCTTTCGCGCCCACCAGAACGAGCCGCGCGTCAGGACGCGCGCTCCTGAGGCGGGCGAACGCTTCAATCAACCGACCGTGATTCTTGTGCTTGTAGAACTGCGCCGGATAGAAGAGGTACCGGGCCGGAAGAGAATACTTTTCGCGAATTGCGCGCGCGTCGTTGGCATCGTACTGGTAGACATAGGATGGCGCGACGTAGGGAAGCACGAACACTCTGCCTTGATCGATTCCGTATGATTCGATGAGCTGCTCCTTGCCCGTCTCGGAATCCACCAGCACTCCGCTGGCCCACTTGCAGGTTTCTGAAAAATGAAACTCCCTCGACTCGTACTCTCCGGATGCGGATACTTCGGGGAATTGTCTTTCATATCTGTGCATCAGATCGTGCACCGTTCCAAGCGCGCGAATCGGAGCCCTGAAAATGTAGCGGTCGTGATTGGGACACACCCACAGATCGCAGTCTTCCCTCAGCAATGCCCGAATGTTGGTGTCGAGATATGCAGCGGTTCGGCGCCAGAGAGAAACCGGCAGATGCGACACGTGCCAGAGTCGGTTGAGCGCGCGGTTTCCCAGAGTGTCGCGAAGTTGAATGACTCTCATTCGCGACGGAAGTTTGCCATGCCAGAGAGGGTCAGCTACTGCAGCGACAAGCTCGTAATCGCCTGGAAGCGACAACGCCGCATCCACGATTGCCTGTGAATACTGAAGCACTCCTCCCCCGGGGCCGGCGGAGAGAAGCAGCCCGAGTTTTTTCATCCTCGTCCGGCAAAACAGGCGGCCCACGTCCCGATGTCCGGGACATCTTCCGACAACCATTTCCTCGAGTCGATCAGCTCCATACCGGCGGTCGCGAGGGCGAGCTCGATCTCGGGCGTGAACAGATACCGCATGCGATGCGTCTCGCGCAGCGTCTCGGAAGCACCCGTCAACCTGTCTGCAACGTCTACTGTATAGCTCACATCAACGATGTTCTCGTTCACATGAACAACCGGCACTGCCCGGCGTGAAACGGTAGTCGCATCATCGGCGAGTTTCTTCTCGGTGACTGACGGCCACTGGTGAATCACCGCAGGCCCGTACCAGCAGTCAAAAATGAATACTCCGCCGGGAGCGAGGTGCTCTCGCGCGGTTGCGAAAGCTGCAGCCAGGTCTTCGTTCGATGTCTGATAACTCATCACATGAAAGAGTGATATGACAGCGTCGAATTTTCTCCCAAGGCGAACTGATCTGGCATCGCCGTGTGCGAACTCGAGCCTGGCTGAAAGCTCCTTCGGAAGTGCATCGCGTCTGGTGTGCGCTCCTTCAAGCATGCCCTCGCTCATGTCAACGCCGGTTACGTCGTATCCGAGCGAAGCCAGCTCCACCGCATGCGCACCCGTTCCGCATCCGAGTTCCATCAGCGATACCGCATCGGGGCAATGCCTTCGGACGATGCCAGAGACATAGGCTGCCTCACCCGCATAATCCTTGTCTCGGTAGAGGAGGTCGTAGTAGCGCGAGTAGCCGGCGAACACAGTCATCTCTTCACCTTCATGCAAGCACCGCGTGAACCGCGACCGAAACTGTATCGATCTGCGCGTCCGTGAGTGCGAGCCCGCTCGGGATGTAGAAACCGCGGCGCGCGATTCGTTCTGCATTGGGATAGGATTCGCCCTCGAACAATCCCGCCTTTCGGTACACCGGCTGTTCGTGCATCGGCCAGAAAAATGGCCGTGTGCCGACGCCGTGCTCACCGAGCCGGCGCATTGCTTCGTCGGCATCGAACTCGACGTGATCGTTCAGTACCAGACCGTAAACCCAGTTGATGTTGCGGGCGTACTCCGTACGGGCCACGGGCAGCTGGAGGGAGGGAATATCTGAAAGCAGCTCGGTATAACGCTCGAATATCCGCACCTTCCGCCCGACGAACTCATCGAGCCGCTCGAGCTGCGCGAGGCCGAGCGCTGCCTGCATGTTGGTCATCCGGAAATTCCAGCCAATCTCCTCGTGCACGAACCTGCGAGGCGCCTTCATCGCCAGATTCCGCAGCGATCTGCATCGGTCGGCGAGAGCGTCGTCGTCGGTGACGATCATACCACCTTCGCCCGTGGTGACGTGCTTATTCGGATAAAAACTGAATGTCGAGAGATCACCAAACGAACCGCACGGCCTCCCCCGGTAAGCCTGACCAATCATCTCGGCAGCATCTTCTATCACTGCGAGGCCGTGGCGCTGTGCGATATCGAGGAGTGGATCCATATCTACGGGAAGGCCGTAGATGTGGACAGGCATGATCGCGCGCGTTCTGTCTGTAATACGGCTCTCGATTGCCGCCACATCCATGTTCCATGTTGCCGGGTCACAGTCTACCACCACGGGCGTCGCGCCGAGGCGGGAAACCGCGGCCGCGCACGAAATGATCGTGAAGGTGGGCAGGATGACTTCATCGCCCGGCCCGATGTCGAGTGCAGCAACTGCGGCGTCAAGGGCCGCCGATCCGTTACATACGGCAATCCCGTGAGCGCGTCCCACACGCTTCGCGAATCGCTCCTCGAACTCGCGGATGAACGGACCCTCGGACGATATCCAGCCTGTGTCTATGCACTGATTGAGGTACTTGCGTTCGTTGCCGTCCAGAACCGGCTCGTTGACTGGAATCGGAGAGTTCAACGCCCTGCTGGTTCAGGGTGATGTCGGGGGCAGGAGTTTTCGGGCATATCCCAAGAAAAATACAACCGCCCCGCTGCCTGCGGTGAGGTCAGTCCGGCAGCAGGACGCGATCGGCGGTTACGCCCGGAAAGCGGGTCTTGTCCTGGTCCCCGCAATAGGGCCCCTGCTTCACTTCGATCATCTCGATCTCCTCGAGCACCTCGAAGCCGTGGCCGCCGGTTGCAAGGAGGATCACGTCGTTGGCCTCGAGGATGCGGCTTTCGAGGTATGTCCGGGAGTCATCGTAGAAATCCACTCGGAGACGGCCCCGCTTGATGAAGAGCACTTCCTGGGTGAACTGCACGTTGCGGCTTACCGGATTGTGCACGTGCGGCTCTATCACCTTGCCGGCCGGATGGCGCATGTACGCAAGCTGCTGCGACAGGTCGTCGGGTGTGAAGAAGTGAATTCCCGGCTTGTCGAAATCCCGTGAGACGATCACCGCGAGAAGCTGGTCGCCCGTTTTTATCATCTCGATCATGGGCTCAAAGATACTCCCATCAGCCCTGAATCTCAGCCGGGTACGGTAAAACCTTGCCCGGCGTCAGGGGCGGGATATCTCGAGCAGGCCTGCGTCAAGCAGCACCTTCGCTGCGTCCGCGACTACGCTGCCCTCGACACCGATGGCATCAGCGATGCCAATAAGGTCCAGATTCCCATCGGCATAGGCTAGCAAATTCGTCATGACCCGGGCAGAAAGCCCTGATCCGCGGGTACTCAGATCAGGATACAGTCCACGCTTGCCGAGCTGGGGCTCGCATAGCTGCGTCGCCGTGTACACCTCGTTGAGCTCGAGAAGCTTCAGGCAGCGCTCGAGAGCAGCGTACCCTCCCGCCAGCCCGTCAGGCGTTACGAGCGTCAGGTCGTCGAGCGACGTGTGGTACTCGGGGTAGCTGTTGTAACGCGTCCGCATGAGTGACACCACCGGCAGGTCAACACCCGGGCTGCAATACTGCCGCTCGTCACTGCCCCGGTCGAGGTATCCATACTCGATGTGTTCCGGCGCAAAATGGGTCAGCACGTGCTTCCCTGCCCGGTCCGCAAGCGTGTTGCCATTCCTCGACCGGAGAAATGAATGCGCACGATCGTCTCCGACGCACGTCACTACAAATCCCGCAATCGTATTGCGCTTCATCACGTCGAGATTGCGACTCAGGTACAGAATCGAACCGATGGTTTCCGGAATGAAGATGAAACGGTAGGTATACCGCCGGTCCTTCCACGACAAAACTTCCCGCGCCAGCGCAGCCGTCACAACCGGCCCGGAAAGCTCGTTATTGGCCATGGAAGGATGGCAGATATAGGTCGAGAGAAGGATCTCCTTCTCCTCCCTGCCCGGAACAACCAGCTCTCCGTAAGTGAGCGCTCCGGGTTCGAGCGTTGCGTCGATGACCACATGGTACTTGCCAGGAACAAGCTTCTCGCGTGCCTCGTGCGACATGCAGAAGCCCCAGCGCCGGCGATAGTACGAAGTCACGTACGGAATGGCCGTCGGCTGGTCAGGGAGCGAGTGCAGATGCTCGTTGAGCTCATCGAGGCCAAGCCACGTATCCACGGGTTCGGAATAACCTACCAGATGCAGGTTGTTGATCGCGAAATCAACCACGCGGTTACCGCTCTCGTCCTCGATGTACGCTGCATGAGGGTTCCATTCATCAGGAACCGTCCAGTCGAAGGCGCGCGTGCCGCTCGGTACTTCGTGGAGCACGAGCCCGGGCAAAATGTTCCTCAGATAGGCAAACGTCGACCGGACGCCGTCGCCGGTAAGACTTCTGCAGATCGGGAAGAGATCCGTAGCCCAGGCATGCATCTCCCTGCCGACGGATGCAGCGTCGCCCATCACGGCTCGCCCCATGAGACGGGAGACTCGAAGTCCCCAATGGAGAATCGCCGACCTGCATCTTCGAACGCAGGGATCACCCAGGCGCTCGATTTTGCGTCCAGCAGCGAGAACGGATCACGCCGCATGGATGCAAGAAAGAAATCAACGAGAGCCCCGGCCGAAGCAGCCAGCACCTGAGGAAGCGCCGAACTCCTGACACACACGCCCGCAGACTCGGCCTCACCGAGAAGTCGGGGCCAGTCATAATCGAGACCGGTGCCGAGCGGGCGCACGTGGTAGTTCAACGATCCGGTGACGCGATCGCCGTTGTCCAGAATCACATCCCCCCGAAAAATCTTGTCATAACGATACATCGGGCCCCCGCTCATTCGCTCGGCGAAATGAATGATGGTGTTGTAGTGAAACGTGTCACCGTAATACAGAATCACGCCATCGAGCCTTACGAGTTCGGCAAAGAGCGACTCCTCACCGAAGGGATCGGTGTCCGGCCCCCACGCAACATCCGGCTGCGTCCCCGTGCCGGCAACCGCGAACATCGGCACGGGCGTTCGCCACCCCGCCAGGGTTTCGCGGAATCGCTCGGGAAGCGGACCGAGCTGGCACGGGTCGTTCTTCACATCGAACGTATGAGTGCGCGGAAAATCGTAGTTGAAGGACGGAGCCCAAAGGCCCCGTTCCTCCGCCGCACTATTTAGTAGCGTAATGTGACTATCTAGATAAGCGGTCCGGTCGCGAGTGGCGGGAACGAGACGCGCTGTCCGGAACGGATCCGAATGCACGAATACCGGGCCGCCTCCCAGCCCGGAGACAAGCGACCTGATCTCCGACGCAGCACCAGAGACAGGCGACTTCACTGCTGCTTGAATCTGTGGCTCACTGGCACCTCTCCGATTATCACCCGGTGCGGGCAAAGCTGCTTCTGGAGGTGCGCGCGAAAGTGCGTAAGCACCTGCCGCCGGTCGAGTGTCGTTCCCGGCCGAGGCTCCACGATCACTTCGATGTGCTGTCCGGTGATCGGATTGGGAACGCCGCTCGCCTTTGCCCGCAGCACCCCGTCCAGCATCAGCGCAATTCGCTCGATCTCACCCGGCAGAACCTTCAGTCCGCCAACATTGAGAATCTCTGTCTTTCGGCCGGTGATCTTTATGAATCCGGCGTCTTCCTCGACGAGGTCGCCCGTGTTGTACCACCCGTCCACAAACGGCGAGTTGGCGTTGAGATAGCCCAGCATCCTGTTGGCCGACCTGACGTGAAGCACACCGTCGACAATGCGAGTCTCCACTCCATCTCCGCCGATGCTCATCCACAGGCTGTCTCGCGCGCGGGATCTCACCTGAAACACTCCAAGTTCGGAGAGCCCATACGTCTGCCTGAAATCAACGTCGGGCAGAAGTGCGCAAAGTCGGTCAAGCGTTCCCTGATCCATGCGCTCGGTGCCGTAGGTAATTACCCGGAGTGACGGCATCGCCGACTGATCGAGAGTGCCTCCCAGAAGCATCATGCGCAAAAATGTTGGCGTTGTCGGAAGGAGTTCGATTCCCTCGCGCGCAACGGTTTCTGCCACCGATTCAGGTGTCCTCTCCGGAGGAGCGATTGTCACGCCCTGGTTGAAGAGCGTGTGCAGCATCGTGTTGATCCCGCCCGCATGATCGAAGAGCAGGAAGTTGAGCGTTCGCATCGCAGGACGTGGCCGCGCGAACTTTGCGGCGAAATTCTCGAAGTCGTGCAGGATTGCTTTCGGCCGTCCGGTTGTGCCTGACGAGAAGAAAACGATTCCGGGATGCATCCTGCGCCGGAGGTCCTCTATCAGCGGCCCCGCATTCGGCACCGTGTGCGAAACCGCATTGAGTCGTCCGTTGCGAAACACGAAGCGCGCGCGGGACGCCTCGATGAAGTAGTCGTGATCAGATTGCGTGCCGTCCGTCAGCGGCACAACAATCGCACCTGAGTCAAGAAGATGCAGAAGAGCCGCGATGCTGGTCTCATCGAAGTCACCGACAACCGCCACCACATCACCGGCCTCAACACCTCGAAGCTCGTCACGCGCCACCTCGGCAGCACCAGCTACCTCTGCAAAGGTAAGGCTGCTGTCAGGCGTAATCAGGAACGGGCGGTCATTCCCCGCGTTTCGCTGCGCGAGCCGTTCCATGATTCGCATTCACGCGCCGCCTACGTGAATCGTCTCTCCCGTTATCATCGAGCTCGCCGGGGACAGCAGAAGCGATACGATGTTCCAGACGTCTTCCGGCGTCGCCTGTCGCTCGATTATCTGACGGCCGACAACATCATCGATTTTTTCGCGCGGAACCTTCGCAATGAGGGCAGTGTCGATCGGACCTGGCGCGATGGTATTGACCGTGATCCCGTGAGGTGAAACTTCGCGCGCGAACGCTCGCGAAAACCCCTCCACTCCGGCTTTCGACGCGATGTAGATCGCCTCGCCCTTGATTGCGAGCGGTACTCCCAGCGTGGAAAAGTTGATGATTCGCCCGGAGCCGCGCCGTATCATCGCTGGCGACACAGCCTGACAGCAGATGATGGTACCGACGAGGTTTGTGTTGATGATCCGCGCGATGGTCGGAGCGGGCGTGGTGAGCACGAGGTTCATCGCGGCGATGCCCGCTGCATTTATCAGCGCTGACACTGACGCATCCCTTCGAACATCCTTCAGCGCCGCAGCTACAGACTTGGAATCGGAAACGTCCGCCTGCCTCATCTCAAACGCCGCCTCCCCTTTCCCGCCGCGACTGAGGCCTATGACCCGATATCCCGTTTCATGCAGCCGGTCGGCACAATGGCGCCCCAGCCCTCGCGACGCACCCGTTACGACGACTGTGTCCAAGGGGGTCAGTCCCCCGCAACCGCAATGAGATGATTTGCCAGTGATCCGATGTTCCGCAATACACTCCGGGCCTCGGACATCGCGCTGTCGCTTGCCCAGTCCCACTCGAACCCAAACTGTTCGCGCGCGTAGTCTTCAACGGCCAGCAGCAGAACTACGAGGTCTGCCGAATCGAGTACACGCCCATGCCCGATGAGCGGCGTATCCGCGGTGATTGGCCCGGCGTCATCGCCCGCGAGCGTTGTCACCTCGTCAATTACGAATCGCTCGGTCGTCTCATAGTTGGCGCTCACGAGCACACTTCCGAAGTAGTCATTTTTTCGTGCAAAGGAGCATCACCCTTGTTGATGGATACGAGGCAGTAACCTGGATCTCCTGGAAATACTCGCCGAGTGCAGCTTTGAAGCCTTCGAGTGAATACCAGTCGAAATTTCTGGGCGAACTATGCATCGCCGGAAAGAAAGCTGGATCATCCACGATCATCCTGTCGTCCAGGTGTACGAACTCGACGCAAAGATATCGGGTAGACAGTCCCGCGAATATGGCGGCAATCCTCTCGAACGTCAGCCCCTGACCCAGCGCGAGGTGGTGGACCAGTGCAAGAGCCAGCACCATCTCGCAAGAGAGCCGCTTCTCAGCCGATGGGTAGAGCGGGCTGGTACCGCCAATTTTCGAAAGTGATGGCTCCCCCGGGAAAACACGCGCGAAGCGATCCGGCAGCGGCGACATCAGGTTGGCCACGAGCGGCAACACCGGCAGTCTGCGGCGGCTTGCAGAATCGAAGAGCGAGTCGATGCACGCCTCATCGAGATCGACACCCACAACCCTGCTGCCCAAGCCTGCTGCGAGCATCGAGAACCAGCCGGTGTTGCTGCCGATATCGAGGACCGTTGCGGGCTTGAACTGGGATACCGCCGCATGCACGGCACGCTGCTTGTCAGTCCATTCCGGCGATGGCTCTGACGAGAACGCTTCCCTCTTGTCCTCGTAATAGCTGCTGTATGCGCTGCCGCTCACTGCCACGCGCATGCTGCGGAGCTGTGACTCGAGTGCCGCGAAGAAACGCCGTTTCACCGGTCCTCGCTCGCAGAGCGCGAGACGAAGCCGCCGGTCCGCAAGCTCATAGCGGGCGCGCCCTGCCAGGTTGCCCTGAAAGACTTCGCCACGCAGCATTCCCGAATCACTGGCATTCAATGCCGTATCTGCCAGCCGCCGTCGCGCTTCGGCATGCCGGCCATCGGCCATCATCGCCAGCGGAAGACCAAAATACGGTTCGTAGGTGAGACGATACATCTGGTAAAGGGCAATCGAAGTGTCGTCCCAGAGCCTGCCGAAACCACTCGGCGCCGTAGCGCCGCTCAGATAACCCTGACTCGCCAGTTCTGCGGCCGGAATTATGGACGTGAAGTCCACGAAAACCGGCTGCGTTCCGTCAAAAAGTATGTTGTACGGGTGCCAGTCCTTTAACGCGAGACCCAGTTCTCCGAGCTGCTGAAATAGCTCGACGTGAAACAATGCGGCAGCGTGAAGCATCGACGCTGGCCACTCGTGCGCGTACGTGACGAACGGAACGCGATCGTGCTCGAGCACTGCTTCGTATTCGAGGCCGGGGAAAGGATCAGATTCAAGTTCCCGGGTGCCGACTATTTCGTTGCCGAGCAGATTGTGGGCAGCGCATTTCTGGAGGGTTGCGCGCACCTTGCCGGCATGTCCCGGATAGATGCCGCGATAGACCCTGCCGCCGCTTTGGAATGTTTCTCCCACATCGTCAAATCCAACGAGCCGGGACGGAATGTCGTGCGAGGCCAATGGATTCATTGCCACGAATCGGATTCGGCGAGTTCGACAAGCGGCCGCTCCATCACGAAATCCCCCCCGTTGATGAGGCGATCGCAGATGAAATCTAGAAACGGGTCTGCACCCTCGATCAGCTCGTCCCGCCTGTGGTGCTGAAGATTCCACCAGATGGAGTTGGGATCCTTCACCATCGGAAGTGGAACCTGTCGCTGAATGAAGTAGGAGTAGCCATATGCGTGTGCCATTGCGATCTGCGCATCATCGAGCGGACCAAGTGACGCTGCACGCGAAAGTAGCTCACGATAACTGTCCACATCGAGGCCGTCATATGTGAATCCCTTGCCGCCATAGTGCGCCTCTCCAGCCAGTATCACCGGCTTCCCCTGGAGTGCCAGCTCGAGCCCTGCAGTTCCGTACACCGTTACGGCACCATCAACCAGCTGGAAAAATTCGAGTGGACTGATTTGCTCCTCAGCAGGAATTATCCTGACGTGATCGGGAAGATTCGGGAAGCGAGTCTCCAGCAGCCGCTGCACCCCGGCGGCGGGATTGTCGTAGGCCTCGATGGGATGAACCTTGATGAGCCACTGCACATCAGGGATTTTGCACACTGCCTCGACGGTATCCACCATCCAGTCATTGAAGTTGGGATAGGCCATTGGTGAATAATCCGACACGCTGTCCCAGTTGATGTGGGCCATGACTCCCCACACAGGCTTGACCGCATCCAGTCCGTACTTGGCTCTGAACTCGCTGGTATCGCCAGTAAAGTGGGCCATCTGTTTCATGTCGAAGCTCACCCGCTCGTGATATCTGCGGGACAGGAAGTTCCGTAGACTCTGGCTCTCGTCATCGGTGAGAGGGCGGCTGCGCGTTTTTTCCCATGCCCTGTCGCTCAGCTTGTGAAAATCGATCCGGTCGCCGTCTTCCACGTGCCGAAAGAAGAAACGCGAGGACAGGTACGAAGCCTTCCATCCGGTGACGGGAATTCCGCGCTCGATCGCCGTGTGCAGCGCCGGACCCCAGTCCACATAAGTCCCGTGCGACATGAACACGCGGTCCGGCTTGAACCGGTCGAGAGCGTTTCGCGCCGCTTCTGCAGAAACCAGTGCACTGAAAGCGTACTCGCGAACGAGTTCCTCCCTTCCGTTCAGCTCCTCTCCCTGCAAATACCGCGTAATCGTCGACCCCACGTTGTTGCCAACAGGCAGTCCTTCATGTTCCAGCTCGGCGAGGTTTGCGGAAGTCACGTGCTGCGCCTTTTCCCACAACTCCTGCCGCTTTGCTTCATCCACGAATTCGCCAGTGGAGGAGTATGGAACTCCCATGATTCGGAGAACGTTGCGGGTGGCAGCAATGCACGAGACGCAGACTTCCTTCCACTTCTCCATCGGGATTCCGTCCGTGACTTCTCTACGGACACAAGCCTTGTAGGGAGAGTCGCACACAATCGCGTGGACATTGCACCCGCGAAACCGGAGAGCCGCAGCGATTACTGTTTCGACATGCAGCAGGACGTGCATGCCGCCGGGCACCCAGAAGAGAACGGTAGGAGCCGACTTTGGAACAGGCGGCGCGTGCTCGTACAGCTTCTCCATCTTCCACCGGCGGTGCTCGTCCGTGTGGCTGAAGCGCCGCTGGACAACAGCCGGCATGCGATTGATCGCATGCCAGGCGACGGCTCTGATAGGTATGGGAATCTTGTCGAGAAGTCTCGGCACTGGATCGGTCGAATTATCTGAGGTCTTAGTCCGGATTGCAGCGACGGCCTGGCAGGCCGAAGCTCACTCGCGCTCTGCGGGTGCCCAGGCGATCACCGATGCGGCAAGCAATGGATTCGGTCCGAAAGCAGCCTTCTTCTCGAGAAGAATCCGGATCGAACCCTGATCCCGCTGCTCGTGCAGCAGCGTGACAAGGTTCTTGTTGTAGTCGTTGATTTCAATATAGCGATGCCGAAGAAGTCCAAGTAGGGTCGAGCGGTCACAGTGCTCCAGGAACGGCTCGAAGTGAACCACGCATCGCGGTTTGAGCGCCGCGAGCCCGCGAACAAAATCGTCCGTGTGCATTGGCTGATAGTGCGCGGAGTAGGAAGTATAGACCAGCGATCCTAGCGGGATTGCGGCATTCGTTACCGGAGAGCCGGACAGATCGCAGCGCCCAGCTACCACGGCAACCCCCTCTTCAGCCGCTGCAAGCCGGATCAACTCGGCGCCAGACTCGGTGAGTTCGAGGCCAAATGCGGGCAGTCCCGAAAACCCGGGGCGACGCGCCATGTCGAGAATCACCGATCCATACCCTGCCCCCAGTTCAACCAGAGCGGTCGCGGGCAACATCTCGAGGAGTGCGTCCGCCACAAACTGCTTGTAACGGCGGTGCGCTTCGAGAGGGGTGCCCTGCCGCAACTGGTCACCTTCGGAATACAGAATGAGCGTTGAATCATCCTGTATTCCGAAGGTGACCAGTTGCGGCAGGGCACCCCTCTCGAAGCGCACCGCCGTTACAAGCAGTTTGTGGCGGA
>JBKJNN010000123.1:0-7657 GCA_046593625.1 Gemmatimonadaceae bacterium
GACTCGGCCATGGGGCCGGAAGTCGGATACAGTGCGCTGGGGATACCGCGTACGCTGGAGGTCATTGCGGAGGCAGGGTGTATCTGCCGGCACCTGGAGTACGATCAGTATCCAGAGGTGCACCTGTATATAGTTGCGCAACGGACGATCCGGAGCTCCTGATAATACGCAAACTGCCACGCACTGGAATCGATCCTCATCTTCCGCGAATAGCAGCTTTGCCATAACGTCCCGCATGAGAATGACGCCGAGCGTCTCCTGACAGACGCTTTCGAACACCTCTCCGCGGCGCTCGCCGACCGCTACCTCCTGGAGCGGGAAATTGGCGAAGGCGGCATGGCGACGGTCTATCTCGCCACCGACATACGGCACGAACGCAAGGTCGCAGTGAAGGTGTTGCGTCCCGACCTGTCGGCCTCGATCGGGGCCGAACGGTTTCTTCAGGAGATCCGGATCGCTGCGCGCCTCAGTCATCCGCACATTCTTCCGCTACACGATTCGGGTGAGGCAGGCGGACTACTGTACTACGTGATGCCGTATGTAAGCGGTGAATCGCTGCGACAGCGCATCGCGCGCGAGGGCGAACTGCCGGTGGCCGACGCGGCACGCATCCTCCGCGACGTAACCGACGCGCTGGCGCATGCCCACGAGCACGGAGTAGTTCACCGCGATATCAAGCCCGAGAACATCCTTCTCACGGGGAGGCATGCTCTCGTCGCCGACTTCGGCGTCGCCAAGGCGCTGACAGAAGCGACAGGCCGGAACAGGATGACAAGCGTCGGCGTCGCCCTCGGAACGCCGGCATACATGGCGCCAGAGCAGGCGGTGGCAGACCCCCACGTGGATCACCGCGCAGATATCTACGCGATCGGAGTGGTGGGTTACGAGATGATCGCGGGAGAGCCGCCCTTTATCGGCGGAACTCCGCAACAGGTACTCGCGTCGCAGGTGACTGAAACGCCCCGACCGGTCACGACTCGCCGGCCTGCAGTGTCCGCTGCCCTGGCGGGCGCCATCATGCGCTGCCTCGAGAAAAAACCGGCCGACCGATGGCAGAGCGCGAGCGAGCTGCTGACCCAGATCGAAAGCGTGCAGACCACCACCACCGGCGGGAGCACGCCAAGCGATACTCGTCCGATCGAGGCAGCGCGCGGGGGGCGGCACTGGCCACTCATCACCAGCGGTGTCGCGGCGCTGGCTCTGATCGTTGCTGCGGGCTTGTGGTTCTCGAAATCTTCACGCGCTGACACTGGTCCCGCGGTGACGCTCCGCGACCGCACGCAGCTCACGTTCACCGGCCGAATACAGTCGCCTGCAATCTCACTCGACGGAAAGCAGGTGGCGTACGTGACACAGGAATGCGGCGACGCGGGATGCACGCAGGCGGTCGACGTCCAGGATGTTGGCGGCACCACCACGCGCCGGGTGCTCGCAGGCACAGCCTCTGTGTACCATATCGAATGGAGCCCCGACCGCCGCAATCTGCTGGTGACGGGAACGATCAATGGAAGCTGGGGAACTCATCTCGTATCCCTCCTTGGCGGCGCGCCACGACGGGTTGGACTTGGTGGGGCAATGGGGGGTGGCGGGGTGACCTTCATCGCCGGTGGCGATTCGCTGCTTGTCACTCCTCGCATCAGTGTCGATTCGCTTCAATGGATAGCGATTGCCTCTCTCGACGGCGCGGCGCGGGACAGTATCCCCGTTCGCACGCAAGGTACACGCATCGGCGGCGTCGCGGCAGTTCCCGGCACGCGATGGATCGAAGTGGATTTAATCCAGCCACCAGGCGCAAGTCGGATGATTCTGGACCGGACGGGTCGAGAGATGTCGCGTCGCAATTTTGCCGGGGGTCAGGTTCGCGCGAGCAGCAATGCGTTGTGGTTTTCAGTCGGAGTCGGCAACGGAGACAGGTATCTCCTGATGCGAGCTCCGTTCGATTCCGCGGCCGGGCTCATCGGATCGCGGGCGGATACTGTCTACGCAGGGCGATTCACCGGATTCTCGGTGAGTGCCGACGGGGCAACGGTCGCAATCGACGACGGCACTTATCAGCACAACGTGTATGCACTGCAGCTGACCGATCTGCTCGCCGGCCGGTTCACGGATGAACGGCGAATTGTGAAGTCGTCAACACACCTCCGGGCCTATGCATCTCCCGACGGCAAGCAGATAGTCCTCAGCCAGGAAATCCCCGGCGCGGGCGGCACAGTTGACTACAGGTGGTCGATACTGCCGTTCAATGGAGGAACGGGAACTCCACTGCCGGTTCCGCCGGGAACGCGGTCGCTGGAATGGTTCGACACAACGACGGTCGCCGTCGCCCGGAAAGACGGTTCGCTGCAGAAGCTCGCTCTGGTCGACGTCAGAACAGGGGCACAGAGGCAGGAATTCACTCTGCCTGATTCTGCGTGGTGGGACTGGACTTCGTTGCCTGATGGCGGCTGGGCCTGGATTCCCAACGGGACGGAAATCCGGGTGCATCTGGGCGGGAAGACGCGCTCATTCCCCAAACCTTCGTGGTACGAGGTGTTCAGCGGCATGTCGGCAGCAGGTGGACGACTGTTCGTCCGCGGCTGGAACGCGAGCACCGTCGATACGATGGGAGTCGCCGAGCTGTCGTTGCGGGATGGGACTGTTACGCGGTGGTATTCGCAATTCGTCGATGACGCGCGTATCGGCGCGCTTGGCGACGGAACAGGATTATTTTACGCCAACGAAACAGCGGAGAATGTGACATTGGTGCACCTTCTCGGGCCGGGGTCGTCGCGCCGGTTAGGTACAGTGCCCCGGCCCGTCCGGACGATTTCAGTATCGAACGACCTCAAGCGCGCAGTCGTAGTTACACGTGACTACTTCGGAGATGTCTGGCTTCACCGAGTAGTTCCGGCTACGAGCAGATGACTTCATATGCATCATCCCTCGCGTCGCCGAGCCCGCTTTACCGATGCGAGGTGCTCCTGACAAAGTGTGACGTCGAAAGACTCGGACCGCTGCTCTGATGTACGTCGAAGTCGCCGCGCGAATTGGCGCTGATCTCGGCGAGTCGCCTGTCTGGGATGTCGAGCGAGAGCTTCTTCATTTCGTGGACATTCACTCTCAGCGAATCCATCAGCTGCATCCCGTCACAAGCGCAGTAACGACCCTTGAGGTGGACGGACCTCCAGGCGCCATCGCACTGCTGGCGGACGGCGGATACGTCGCGGGCATCGGACTCGACTTCACAGCCCTCGGATTTGATGGTACGTCGCGGCTGATCGCACGAGCGACATGGGGGGACAGAATCAACGACGGCAAATGCGATGCGCGCGGCCGCTTCATTTCGGGAACTCTGGACAACGAAAGGCGGCAGGGTGCAGCCGCTCTCTATTCAGTTGATACAGGTGGAGCGTTGACTGAGTTAGTGCCTGATGTCACTCTGTCGAACGGCCTCGACTGGAATGTGAGCAACGACGTCCTCTACTATATCGACACACCCACCGAGCGCGTGGACGCATTCGATTACGACATTGAAACTGGCGCGATAAGCAACCGGCGGGTGTTTGCCGATTTGCAATCTGCTGCGGGGAGGCCCGACGGACTTACCGTCGATTCAGAAGGCGGCGTGTGGGTCGCGCTGGCGCGCGGAGGCGTGATCCATCGGTACAGCGCCAACGGGAAGCTGGACGAAGTCGTACCGATTCCCACACCTGGCGTCACAAGCTGCACGTTTGGCGGCGCCGACCTCTCGCAACTATTTGTTACGACCGCGCGCGCCCTCCTCTCCGGCGTTCAGCAGAAGGATGACCAGGTGGCGGGAGATGTTTTTGTAGTCGAAGGACTCGGCGTACGCGGCAGACCTGCAAACAGATACGGGAACAATGTCAGCAAGGGCTGACGCGCACCGTCTAATCGTCCTTCTGCCCAAACACCGCCAGGTTCGACGAGTGCCCCGGATTCACCTTCTTCTCCGGGTAAATCCAGTGGAATGCCTGGTTCACTGCCGTCGCCGCCTCCGCAAAACCAGTCGCTATCAACTTCAGCTTCCCCGGATACTGCGTGATATCCCCCGCCGCATAAATCCCGGCGCGCCCGGTTTCCATCATTGAGTTCACCACGATCTCATTCTTCTCGAGCGTGAGTCCCCACTCCGCCAGTGGACCGATATCGGAAATAAACCCGAGCATCGGCAACACCGTGTCCGCCTCGATTGTCCGCGTCTCTTTCGTCTTCACGTCGCGAATCACGATCCCAGACATCCGCTCACCATCAGCAAGCACATCGTAAAGTTCGTGGAAAGGCAGCAACACGGTCTTCCCCGCATCGACCGCCGCCTGCACCTCTGTCACCGTCGCACCATGCGCGCGATACTTGTCACTCCGGTGAATCAGCGTCACCGACGACGCCCTGTCGCGCAACTGATGACACCAGTCGAACGCTGAATCGCCACCACCAATGATCACGATCCGCTGACCACGATACGCTTCTGGATCGACGACGTTGTCGAAAATCCCTTTCCCATACCACGCCTCCGCACAGGCCTGAGGCAACCTCCTTGGCGAAAACGCCCCGATGCCCGCAGCAATTACTACCGAGCGCGTGGGAAACCGGTCAGTATCGGTGACGAGAACAAAATGACCGTCCTCCTCCTCCAACCCGATGACGTGCTGCCCCAGGAACGAGGGAAAATTGAACTGCGCAGCCTGCTCGGCTAAATCACGAACGAGATCCTTTGCGAGCACCTTCGGAAATCCTGCCACATCGAAGATGTATTTCTCGGGATACAACGCAGTGAGCTGCCCGCCAAGCTGCGGCAACGTATCCACGATCTGCGCAGTGGCGCCGCGCATCCCGGCGTAAAACGAGGCAAAGATCCCGGTCGGACCGCCTCCAATAATCGTGATGTCAGTTATCTCGTGCATCTGGGAGAATATACCGGATTTGAATAAGCCCTCGAAGTGATCCTCAACTCTCAGCCGGCGACAGGCTCATTCCCAGCGCCGCCGCGTTCTGCCTGATTCGTTCATCAAATGAGAGGAGGACAATGTCTCCAAGGACTTCCTGAAAAGACTGCGCGGTAGCGAGATGCAACGCGCCAAGCGTGCGTATCGGTTCGGACGGATAGCTATCCAGAGCCGAACCCGACTTTGCCTGGACAAATGAGCGCCCGCAGCCGTATGAAGTGTCGGCAACCGGGCCTTTAACCCCCGAAGAGATTTGATAGCAGAAAGTGAGTCGCCGCCGCTCCGACGACCCCGCCGCCCAGTACACCCCAGACTCTGGTCGTGCGTCGGCGTTCCCGAAGCCGTTTTGCGAAAGCAAGATCGAAGGACCTTTGGTATTCCGGATCGAGATTAGTTCCGACCACCGGCCGAGGTCCCATCGTGGAATCGCTGCTCGAAGTACTGACGAGAATGGCGACGCCAACTACGCCGGCAAGTAGGCCAGCAGGATTGGGATCGACTGTAAGCAGGCGCCCCGCGATCCCCAACGACAGGCCAGCAAGCACCGCCGGCGCTAGCCCGTCCCTCACAGGAACCTTCTCGGCTGCCGCAATGCCTGCGGCCGCCGCCTCATAATTGCCTTGTGCCGGTAGAGACCGGGCGGAAATCAAGGCTGTAGAGCCGATCGCGATAGCGTAGCGCACGATGCGAGAAAACAAAAAGGCCGAGCGCGCGATGGTCGGGCACGCCAGCGGTAGAGTTCGCGACGAATGATAGACGTTCAACTCTAGGCCTCGGTCAGTATAAGTCATATGCCTGAAGTATCTGCTTATAATGCGTCGCCCCAGGGCTGTTACCCGACCAGCCTCGGAACTTGTCGTATGGCGAGCTATTCCCAAAAAAGCAGTCGATCCCTGCGTACAGCCCGCGATCTCCGCGGGAGCGAGTGCAATCTCTCGGTACATACTGCGTGTTGGGTAGGTCGGGATCGAGGTCGAACGGATACACTGCGTGGCCAATATTCCCGTTCGCCAGCACGCCGACCGTTTCCACATTGCTTCCATTCGGCGAGGAGCATTCATCGGGAAATCTGGAATCGCAAGAATATCGGGTGCGATAGTTACCGTGGTGGCTCCGCGAAACGCCCCAGTGCGCGGATGTCGTAATCTCCGAAATTCCCCAATGGCCTGAGATACTCGTGCAACCGTCAGAATAATGAACTCAGAATCACCGAAGTGAGTCCAATACGGTCCGTCGAAGTAATATGCCAGCAAATACATTATTGTGACGACACCATTTACTCGTTTCATCGTCAAGTACGGCTCACGCCCGAAACACTATTCCTCAACGTGACGGACTAGGTTTGGCTGAAGACCTACGATAGCCTTATGGCGTTACTCGCCCGACACCGCAAGCTTGTAAGTGTGCCCCGGCCGGCCCCCCAACTCGACTCCCCCAGTGAATGTTGTCCTCGTTGGCTGGTACCCACCGATGGGGAACTGGAAGGTCGAAGAACGCTCGCTCGTTGGGGTACAGTACCGGCTACGCCAGACGTGGAATAGGCAAACCGAAGCACAGCTGGGGAGGTCACGATCCGCGCAGTGGGACCACGCAGTCCGGCGTAAACGAGGCGAAAGCCGGGTCGGACCACCTCCGAAATCTTATGTCAGTTATCTCGTGCATTCGGTTGAACACAGCCAGATTTGAAAACATGAAGATCTACACAAAAACTGGCGATGCCGGCGACACCGGGCTCTTCGGCGGCGGCCGCGTACCCAAAGACGACCCACGCGTCGAAGCCTACGGCGATGTCGACGAGCTCAACGCATCACTGGGTCTCGCCCGCGCAGTTGAAATGATGCCGCGCATCGACGAAGTCCTCGTCCCCATCCAGCGCGACCTCTTCTCACTTGGCGCGCTGCTCGCGACTCCCGATCTCGAGAAAATGCACGACCACCTCGAGAAAGCTCAGATTGACGAGACCCGCATCGCCAGTCTCGAAAAGGAAATCGACATCTGCGACAAGGAGCTGGAACCGCTCCGCGCATTCATCATCCCGGGCGGAACACCCAAGGCAGCCGCCCTGCACGTCGCCCGTACTGTCTGCCGCCGCGCAGAAAGGAGGGTGATTCACCTCCAGCGCGACACCGAAATCCCGCAAATCGTAGTGGTCTACCTCAACCGGCTCTCGGACCTGCTCTTCACGCTCGCCCGAATCGCCAACACACGCGCCGGAGCCGGCGAAGTGACCTGGTAGCAGCTTGCCGGCGCTGAAGGTAGACCTTCCATACGAAATCCGCGTCGAACCGGGGTCGCTTCACAACCTCGGCGAATTCGCGCGTCGCGTTGCCCCCGCTCATCGCTACGCCGTGATAACCGACTCTCACGTTGGCCCTCTATATGGTAGCACGGCCGGCGAATCGCTCGGCATCGAGACTCGCGACATCCTTATGATCCCGGCGGGCGAGTCCAGCAAGACGCGAGGAAGCTGGGGCTGGATCACCGACCAGCTCCTCAGCCGAAAATTCGGACGCGATTCGGCCATCGTCGCACTCGGCGGTGGTGTCATCGGCGACCTGGCCGGATTCGTGGCCGCTACGTTCATGCGCGGCGTCCCTATCGTTCACGCACCGACCACGCTGCTCGCAATGATCGATTCTTCGATCGGCGGAAAAACGGGCGTGGACACTGTGGCAGGCAAGAATCTGGTGGGCGCTTTCCACCCTCCTGCAGGG
>JBKJNN010000133.1:0-16553 GCA_046593625.1 Gemmatimonadaceae bacterium
GGGTCGTCGCGGAAAGCTCCGCGCAGCGCAGACGTAATGGTCTTGGAGTTCTGCTTCTGCACACCCCGCATCATCATGCAAAGGTGATATGCCTCGATGACGACACCTACGCCCAGCGGTTCGAGAACCTCGGTGAGCGCCTGGGCGATCTGTTCAGTGAGCCGCTCCTGAACCTGAAGGCGCTGCGCGAACACATCTACTACGCGCGGAATCTTCGACAGGCCAACAATCTTCCCATCGGGGATGTAGGCGATATGCGCCCTGCCGTAAAATGGAAGCATGTGGTGCTCGCACATCGAATAGAGCTCGATGTCACGAACCATGACCATGTTGGAGTGACTTTCCTGGAAGAGGGCATCGCCTATCACCTGCCGCGCATCGCGCTCATATCCGCGCGTGAGCCAGCGGAGCGATGCCGCTACGCGTTCAGGCGTCTTGAGAAGCCCCTCGCGATCGGGGTCTTCACCAATCAGTTCGAGCTGCTGCCTGACGAGGTCTTCGAGGTCGTCAGGTTCCGGTGTATTCGACATAGTTGTTCTCGGTTTCGTACAGCACAAGCTTGCGCAGTTTCACAGGTGCGATGGCCTGCTCCAGAATTTTCCAGAATGCGACTACGATATTCTCCGAAGTGGGAATCACTCCTTCCATGAAATCCACGTCGAGGTTGAAGTTGCGATGGTCCACCCGGGAAATCAGCTCGCGCTCGGCGATATCTCTCAGCCGGGCAAGATCCATCACGTAGCCCGTGCGGGCATCTATCTCGCCTTCGACTGAAACGTCGAGGGTGTAGTTGTGCCCGTGCCAGTTCGGGTTGTTGCACTTTCCGAAGGTGGCTTCGTTCTCCACGTCAGTGAATTCGGGATTGAACACGCGATGAGCAGCGTTAAAACGCAGGCGGCGTGTTACTGTTACGCTGGGCATTGACTACCTCGGCTAAAAAAACTCCGCCGGCACCCTGCGGCGACGGCGGAGCGAACTACAGAACGAAGGGGGTTTTTGAAGCCCTGTCGAATGTTTGAGGTCCTCACCGC
Source organism: Gemmatimonadaceae bacterium (assembly GCA_046593625.1). Lineage (GTDB taxonomy): Bacteria > Gemmatimonadota > Gemmatimonadetes > Gemmatimonadales > Gemmatimonadaceae > UBA4720. The sequence continues at coordinate 1,032 of JBKJNN010000133.1, forward strand.
TGCCCTTTGTCTTCCCCGCACTGGGGCATGACATCAAGCACGACTTATCGAACCAACCCGTAGGACTTAACGGCTCAAAAAGTGATTCCCTTCGTTCGCGGGAAGCGTAACTTCACGCCTCTCCAACGACTATAATTTACCGGTACGCAAACTTACCGTCAACGAAATTGAAATGGACATTGGAATCGCAGCAGCAGTAGTCATCATCGCCGTCTGGGGCGTCATAACGTTCACCACTGAGGCACCCGGATATGTACACCTCCTACTCACAATTGGTTTCTTCATTCTTTTCTGGCGAATCATCGTCAGAAGCGACCCGAAGAAGCCATAATCCGGCATAGCGGATGAGCGACAGCGCAGCCGGAGACCTGGCAGCAGTACTGGAGACCCCCGCCGCATTTCCCGCGGTGGCAGAGCGTCCCCTCGCCGTGAAGGAACGACGCAGCAAGCCAGTCGTCGTCACGGGCGCTGCAGGACTGGTTGGCACACATACGTGCCAACTTCTGGCAGAACGCGGCTGGAGCGTCCGCGCCATCGTACGCAACACCGCAAAAGCAGCGGAGCGTCTAGGACACCTGAAGATCGAAATCAGGTCAGGGGACATCAGGAACGCCGATTCGATGCGTGCCGCGATGAAGGGCGCGGGAGCTGTCGTTCACCTGGCGGCGATAGCAATTGAGAGCAAAGGCCAGGACTACGAATCGACCAACACGCAGGCCACGCAAACGGTCCTCGATGCGGCGCAGGCCGAATCCGTAGAGCGGATTATCTACATGTCGCAGAACGGGGCCGACAGCCAGTCACCCTATCCGTTTCTCAGAAGTAAGGGCGTTGCGCAGGATGCGGTAAGTCAAAACTCGCTTGACTGGACCATCCTCAGGCCTTCCGTGATCTTCGGCCCGGAGGACGAGTTCGTCAATGTTCTCGCGCGGCTCGTGCGGCTTTCCCCACTGGTATACGCACTTCCCGGCGGCGGAACCGCGCGGTTCCAGCCAGTTGCTGTGGATGACGTGGCGCGGGCAATTCTCTTCTCGCTCGAAAACGACTCGACGATCGGCAAGAAGCTGTCCCTTGGCGGCTCCACGCCTCTCACACTTCGCCAGATGGTAGAACGGATTCTGGTGGCGATGGGAACTTCGCGAACGCTCGTCGGGCTGCCGGTGGCAATCATCAGGCCGGCAGTGGCACTCGCGGGAAAGCTGCTGCCCAATCCGCCAGTCACACCGGGGCTCCTCGACCTGCTCGATCTCGATAACGTCATTCCTGAAAACGCCCTCGTCACGGAAATGGGTGTTACCCCGATTCCCTTTGCGCCTGAGGAACTGCTCTATCTGAGAAAGATCAATTTTTCCGGGGCACTCAGGTCGCTCTTCAAGAGCTGATCAGCTCTCAGATTTCCCAGTTGGAAAGCACGATCCCGTGCGACGGGATCTGTTCTGCATATCCGTCGAGGGTCATACGCAGATCCGACCATCGGATTCGGGCCCCGCGAGAAATAAGTCTGCGATAGGCACTCGAATACTGACCCTGCATGCGAAGTGCAACTCGCCGGGTGCCGCTTCGGCGCGCGTGGTCCGCGAGCACGGTTACCAGCGTGTCGAAATCTTCCTCGCTGCGAGCCGCGAGTTTCAGCACTCTGAGCTCCTCGCGCGCGCGGCCCTCCACCAGCGGCACCGAGTGGCAAAGCGCAAATGCGACAAGCGTGTCCCCTTCGAAGAGAAGCAGAGTGTCGCCCAGCGCCAGTTCCTCGGTGAGCCGCACTTCCCGCGTGAAGTCATACCCGCGATGAATTGAATCGGTGAGCTGGTGGCAACTTCTTATCCCCTGCTCCATCTCATCAGCCGCAAGATTTCCCAGTCGCGCGACCCTCAGCTTGCCCGACATGCGACTCGAATACGCCCCGTCCACCGTTACCGTAAGAGTGAGGAAACCCGGATTCATGCCCAGCGAAGAATAAAATCCGATATTGTCCATCGTCCTCGGCATCGTCTCGAGGCCGATGACCGAGGCACCGGACGCACGCAGCATCTCGATGCCAGCCATCACCACTGACTTCCCGAAGCCCTGGCCCTGACGCTCTGGATGAACAGCAAGAGGTCCCATCCACGCTTCGGAGCCCGACATGTGCGCAACGTTGAAGGCGACAACTTCGCCACGCTCGTCACGCCACAGCATCGCTCCCCTGCCCGCGTCCGCGATGGCAAACCGCCACACTGCCGGATTGAGATGGGGCACTCGCACGCCCGACATTCCGTCCCGCCTGTACCTGTCAGTAAATGCCTCGCTGAACACTTCGTTCAACGCCGGAATGTCCGCGTCTGTGATCGGATGAGGACCCCCAGGCGCTCGCGACATTCCCCACGTGCGCGCGACTGCCATCAGGCTGCACCCGCAGCTTCGAACGCGAAGCCCGCGTCCTGATCCGACGAATGCGCAGCGCCCGTTCCCTTCGTCTGCTCGACAACGGAAATCGCCAGCGAAGGATCGTACTTCACCGATATCACCTGATCGAGACCGTCTCTCACCGATTCGATGTGCGTAATGAGAATTACCTGTTCGAACCTGTCTCCCAGTGCCCTCAGCAACTCCAGCACGTTGAAGCGGCGCGATTCGTCGAGTGACCCGAAAACTTCATCTAGAACGAGCAGCGAGAACGCCTGTCCGGACCGCTCGGCAATCATCTGCGAAACAGCCAGACGGAGCACGAGGTTCGCCAGATCCTCCTCTCCACCCGACAAAACGGGCTTCGGGATGCCGTCCTCGAGCACGCTGATATTGTACTTGTCGTCCAGCTCGAGTTCTGCCGTCCGGGAGTCGAGAAGCTCACGCAGGAAAGTAGTCGCCAGTTCCGAAAGCTCTGGCCGAAGCTGCGCGTTCAGCTGGGTGCGCATCTCATTGAAAGCGCGGTCCAGCTCCTCGTGCAGCCGCCGCTCGCTTTCGCGCGCGGCAAGAGTTGCCTGATGCACCTTCGACTCCTCACCCACCGCCACGGTCTTGTCGAGCGACTCCCGAGCCGTCCTCATGTTGCCACCGGCAGACAGCGCATCGATCTCGGCAGATCTCGCATCGGCAAAACAGCGCTCGTAATCTGACTTCAGCCTGTCGAAGTCGGCGGCAGCGAAGGACATCTGCCGATGTCGCATCCGCAGGGTCCCGAGCAGTGATTCGATAGTCTCGAGCGCTTCGGAGTATTCCCGTTTTTCCTTGAGCAGCGACGGCTCGCGCTCCAGCAGCGCCTCGGATCGCGCAGCCCGCTCGCTCAACGGCGTAAGCTTCGCGATTTCGGCTTTCACATAGTCGTACCTCGCCGCATCAAATCCACGGGCGATCACCGAGATATCCCGTCGCATCTGCTCGCTCCGCCGCTCCTTCGAAGCAAGATCTCTCACCACCCCGGTCAGCTCCTGAACCGCCAGCTGCACGCGAGCAAGCTTTCGCTCCAGCGCAGCGGTTTCCGCCGTCAGTGCACGCCTCCGTTCGTCCAGCGCCACCACGTTTGCCGGCATGTCCGAAAGCTGCTCGAACCTGCTTTTGTAGTAAGCACCGTCCACCTGGATCGTTCCGATCGTTTCTGTGAGGTGCTCGACTACAGTCTGAAGATTCTCGCCGAGCTTGCGGCTGCACGTCGGGCATGCGCCGTCAGGGCCGAGACTTTCCACGCGGCGCAGCTGTTCCTTGAGCTCGAGATACTGCTTGCGGAGATCGCGCCGCTTCGTCTCTGCCTCCTGCCGGTCTCGCACCCACTCGGTGCGACGGGCCTCCAGATCGCCCTGCGCATCTTCGAGCTCAGCCCGTTTCTTTTCGAGCTCGAGAGTGACTTCCTCCTCCTGCCCAGGGGCCTTCTCGATCACGGTGTGACGAGCGCGCAGGCGGTCGAGTTCTTCGCGAAGTGCCTGCTCTCCCTCTATGAGCGTCTTGCGCCTGCCCTCCTCGCGGTACATCTCATCGAGTATTGCAAGCTCGTCCCTGAGCTCACCCATCGGCTCGAGCGAACGCTGCAGACGCGCCAGTTCTGCTCTCGATTCGGCGATGGTTGCAAGCTCTGTAGTAACCCGCTCGACGTTCCGCCGGTGCGAAGCTTCCTCTCGTTCATTCGCCGCAATATCCGAGGCAATGGATTGGGCCTTGTCGCGATTTTGCTGCGCTAGCTGCCACTTGGGAGCCAGAACGCTCAGCGTGGAGTTCGCAATTCCAAATCTGTGGTTTGCCGTCTGAACAGCAGCCGCAGCGACTGCCAGACGCTCCTTTGCTTCGGCGACTGCCCTCTCCAGGTGATCCGGATCAGGCATCCCGGAGCGCATTCCGCTGATCTCTGCCACAAGCGTACGCCGACGTTCCGCGATCATGTCCTGAGCGAGGCGGAGTTTCTCGTAGCCAAGAACCTTTGAGAGAAAGCGCGCGCGATCAGCAGGCAGCATGGCCGACATGAGCGCGAGTTCCTTCTGGCCTGTGAAATACGTCCTGAAGAACTCGTCTCGCGACATCCCGAGCAGACGCTGAAGACGCTCAGAAACTGCCGAGGGCGAGCTTGCTATCGGCGCGTCTTCGCCGTCGAGGTAAAGCTCGGCCGTACTCCTTCCGCGCACTACACGATAGGTGTGCCTGCCCAGTTCGAATTCGAGTTCGACTCGCAGCGCCTGGCGCCCCGATGCAGTGATCGACAGCATCTGATCCCGCGACGAGCGGCCAAATGCATAGAGGGCGAACGCAATCCCTTCCAGGATTGTGGTCTTGCCACCGCCGTTAGGCCCAATGATTCCCGTGATACCGGACTCGAACCGGATTTCGGTGGCGACATGCTGCCTGAAGTTCGTGAGGCGAAGCGATTGAAGCTTCAAGCTTCATCTCCTGTGAGCGCCGGGGCGAGCCGCTCAGCCTCATCGAGATAACGCAGGCCGAGATCGACGAGGGACTTTTTGTCGATTCCCGGAGTTACGTTGCGCGACTCGAGCATCGCGCGGACTGTTTCAGTGAGTGACGCACGTCGCCCGGGAGCACCGCTTGCCGACTCGAGGCGCGGAGGAATAGGCCGCCTCGCATCGAGCAGAAAATGCAGCGCCCTGCGCTTAAACTCGCGGATTTTCCTGTGATCCAGCTCGCGCAGCACGTGGCGGGGAACGTCGCGTACAACCACGCGCACGATCTTGTCGTCAATTCCGCCATCGCATGCATCAACCGCAGCGCAGATGGCTTCACTCAGGTGAGCAGCGGTCAGGCCTTCCGCTGAGATCTCCGGAATGTCGACGATGCGGCGGGAAAGAGAGATGGAATGGAAGTGGTGGTCACCGGTCGCGAGGTTGTGCTCGACGAAGCCCTTGCCGCGCACACCCTTGCGCCGCTCTTCGTCAATCTCACCCCAGATGTTGGTGCTCGTGTATTCGATTGACCCGGAATAAAAAGCGTTCGGGGCGACCTGATGGTAGACGTGATAGTGACCGAGAGCCACGTAGTCCCAGCGATCGACGTCCAGTTCCTTGACAGAGAGATTGCCGCTCGCTCTTTCGGCCAGCGATCCAAACCGGTTGATGATGCCCTCAACTTCATCGTGAACTACGAGGACGTTGTAGCGCGCGCCGGGATCGGGAGTATATGCGGGCCGCGGCCTGATATTATCCGGAACCGCGAGGATACTGAGGTCGTGATCCGGGAATGAAAGCCGTTTCTCTTCTGTGTCTACGACAGCAATTCCCAGCGATCCGAACAGTCGGAGGATGCATCCCGTTTCCGCAGTGCGCGGCTGGTCATGATTTCCCGCAATCATCACGATTGCCGCGTCAGGAAGCATCTGAACGAGACGCGAGAACTGAGTGTAGGCGTCGAGAATGGCGGGGTTGGTAGGCCTTACCGTATGAAAAACGTCGCCAGCTATTACGATGACGTCAGGCTCGATGGCGATCACCGCGTCTATTGCCTTGCGAAATGCCCGCGCTACATCTGCTTCACGCTGGTTGATTCCCGACGGCGTCTGTCGCTGGTAGTGCCTGAAGCCAAGATGAAGGTCGGCGAGATGAACAAGTTTCATTGATCCGGCCACGCTCTCAGCAGCTGCGTCACCTTCGTGCGCACTCTCATCAACGGCCCGCCGGATTTTGGTCTGACCATCGAGGTCGCCTCGATGACGGCGCGCGATTCAGTGATCCATGCAAGCCTCCGATCGAGCTGAATGGACCCGGTCATGCGGCCATCGTGTTCGGAAACGTCCCCGGCCCGTGGATCGCGCACGAGCGTGCCTCGCATCGATATGTAGGCTATGTCGCCGTTCGCCCCCAGCGAATCGAGCTGAAACGTGGCGCGAACAAAACCGACGGCGCCCGGTTCACCGGCAATCGGAATGCGCATTTCGCGTTTCCAATTGTCTCCAACCGATACGGGTGTGCGCGAGAGCGTTGCCGGCATCTGTCCAAACACTGCGCGCACCTGATCGCTCGCCGTGGCATCTATCACCTCCGCGCCGCCGTCCGTAGAAACGCGAAGCTCGAAGGTGTCATCGCCGCCACGCACCCGCTTTGGAATCCCCAGCTCGCCCGAGAGGGCAGAGGCAGTCCTGATCGAGTCGGTTACAGCGAGTACGACAGCGCCGTTACCAGACACGCTCCGCACGATCGCGCGGCTGTAAACTTCCGTCATCGAGGACATCTGCCGGGTTGCAGCAAGGCACGCATCTGGACGCCCGCAATTACGCGGAGTCCCAGTCATCTCGATCTTCTGGTCGAGGCGAACAGCCAGCGTGTCCCCAACACGAGGGTTGATCTGGAGCAGCACGGCCTGAGCAGCAAGCCGATTCGGAGAAGCAAGGAGCAGCGCAGTTGCCACCGCGACAGCGGCGGCCCTAAAGGTCATAGGGATCACCAATCGGAAGCGTCCGAAGCGGAACTGAAGTGCGTTGTCCTTCTTCGGGGTTTTCCAGGGGGACGATTCTCTTGAGGCGGGACTTGAAGAATGCGGGCACGCTGGCGGGTCTCGCCAGTGTGGTTGCATTGCGAGCGGCGATCAGGTCCTCTTCGTCGTAAAGCGAGGTCATGTCTTTCACCCACGTCAGGGTGACATCGGGATCGAGCGCATGGAGGGCGCGATAGAGCGCCGCCTCGAGCGTGACATCGCTCGCCTGCGGAAACATCTCGGCGCCATCGCGGCCCTGCAAGACGGCAGGACGCGGAAAGCGAACGAATATCGGCTGTGTAAAATGGGGATGACGAACCATCAACTGCCCTTTCTCCAGCGTTGCCAGTTTCGTGCGTATGGCCGGGCTCAGAACCGCATAGCCGGGAGTGGCGAGCTCGTCGGAATCCATTCGCCCGTACAGCGCAGTTCCCGAGTTGCCAACTACGCGGCGGTGAACCTGCGACCTGAACTGTTGCGCGCTGAAAAGTACGAGCCCCAGATAACGGCCCCGCTCGGAGATGTCGAGAAGCATCTTCCGCACGTAGGTATCCTGCCCGTCGCCCGGCGCGTACTTGTTCAACTCGTCAACAAATACAATCAGATGCTTTACGCCCAGATCGCGCCGCTCCAGATGCTCCCTGAGTCTCGATACGATACGCGCAAAAATGAGATCCTGCGCATCTTCCTCGAGCGTCGCAACGTCCACTACATACACCGCACGGTCTTCGAAGCTCCCGAATGGAAGGTCGCTGACATCACCTGTATCCGTGACAAGGCCGGCGCATCTTGTGGAGATATTTGAAAGACGGTTCCGAACCTTCCGAATTGTGGCGATGTGATGAGTTCGCCATGACTCCGTGTTGAGCCGCTCCATGCCCTGAAGGAGGTCGCGAAACCATCCCTCGAGATCGGAAAAGCTCTCAACGGTGTGATCGCGTGACAGGGGACCTTCCTTCGGCATCGTCCGGTTTACAACGCGCTCGCTGATGAAATCGATGAGAGCGTCCGCCTTCGCATCGAGATCGTCCCTGTTAAGAAGCACTTCGGCGTATTGAAGCACCTCGCGCAAACCCCACGTCAGAGGCGTCACATTGTGCAGCAGGGCCTCGTTCGAACGCAGCGTGTTGAGCGAAAATCCCTTCGACGTGTAGGGCGCGAAGTATTCCACTTTTTTAAATGGACCCGGCTCCACGCCCATTTTCTCGTATAGTGCGCGATCAGATTCCTCGAGACGCAGCGCGGGCTGGTCGAGATAGAGAAGATCAGGACCCTTGACGTTGAAGCAGACAGCCGCGATAGAACCCTTGCTCTCCGGGAAGTGCGCAAACACGGAAGCCAGCAGCCACTCGATTGCGCTCGTCTTCGTTGCCAGTCCCGACATTCCCGAGATGTTGAGATGTGCCGCCTCCGGACCAAGGAGAAAATCTGCATCCAGCCAGATCACCGAATCCGTCGCGCCTGCACGATAGACTCCGATCGGAATCCCGGTGTGAGATCCATCCTTGAGATAGGAATCCATCCGGAGCGCCGTAGCCACATCCTCCTCACCGGCAAGAAAAACCTCACCCATCGGCACCGGTTGAAGCGGCTCGTCTGGAATCTGCCTGAGCACAGCGGCACTGTAGAGCCGGATCTCGGCGCGCTCCGTGACGGCAAAGCCCGCATTCGCCGGAGACCCATCGTGGCCGAGAACATCATGCATCGGCGACTGAAGATCCGTATAGCTGAAGCCCTCTACTACAATACCATAGATATGCGGAATGCGGCCATCGATCGGATGTGAACCGTCCACCCGCACGATCGTGCCGATTCCGACAGGGCTGTCGAGCGCTGTCCAGAAGTGAAACTCATGCGGAGTATTCGGCTTCCGCTCCGTCGCGACAACCCTGCCGAGTGGCTCGGTCACGAGATGGCCCTGAGGTACTCTTCGGTACCGCGAATCCCGTACGCCATCTTGTCCCACCGTCCATCCGGCAGCGCCAGCGGGGCTCCTTCGGCAATTACCCAGCGCGAGATCTCGTCGGCCAGCGCGGTGATGTCCGCCGTTTCTGCGGCCTCCACGCGCACCAGTCCGAACAGCGCATCGCGCCCCTTCGCTGGCCGAACTCTCACGTACCAGCTCGCCACCGCATTGCGCGAGGAAGGCGCAACGCGAAATGCGGAAGACCTCTCTCCCGCTTCGAGCGCCATCAAAACCGGGAACGCAGGACCTTCGGCGTAGAGCCGGCGGTGGCTCTTGATCACACCTATTGCAAGTGGCGACGATGCCGCTATCGCGCTCGCCGTGATGCTGCCATCGATGTACAGCGGAGCACTCCCCGACGCGCACCACGCCTCTGCAAGCTGGCTCTCCGCCAGTTCTCTGTCCCGCTGAACTTCATTGACTGCGGCCTCCATGACTGCAGCAGGATGACGGGACGGAGGAGGATGCAGTGCACCCTCGCGCGTAGTGTCGCTCACATCCCTGTGCGATCTCAATGTGTCACTCATCGATTCCACGTACCGAAAGGGAATGTAGAAACGGCGGCGCACAACGGGCGACATCCCGGTCCACGACACCAGCTTCCTGTCAACGCGTGCGCGCACTGCCGCCGACACTGTCGCCCACACGATCGGAATCCCATGCACGTGAGTTACTACTCTCACGTCCTGCGTTCCATCCAGGAATCCAGCGAAGTGACTTTGTCCGCGCAGGGTATCGGGGTCAGTGACGCGAATATTCCGAAATGCGCTGCCTTCCAGAAGCGCTGGTTCCACGAGCGACGGAGCGTCATCGCCGCGACCATACCGCTCGGGATCCGGTGCCATCGCTGCCACCGCCCTTCCGTCTGGAAGATTTTCGAGAATGAAGCGCGTTGCCTCGTGCGGTGAGCCAGGCCATTCCCGCCGGCCTGGTGGAAAGTGCGACGCGGCGGTCACTCCAGTCCGATGTCCCAAGCCTGCTCCAGGTCCTTTTTCGAATACGCTCGAAATGCCGTCAGGGTCTGTGTCTTCACAAGCCCTGGTACGGCAGTGACGTGCTCCGTGACCACCGTGGCTACTCCCTCATAGTCCGTAACCTGAACGATGGCGACGAGATCCCATTCCCCGGACACCGAGTACACCTGGGAAACCCCTTCGATGCCAGCCAGCCTCGTCGCGCATTGAGGGATTGACTTCGGCTCGGCTTTGATAAGGACGATAGCGGTAATCATCGGATTGTCGGAAGAGGTAAAACGACGTCGGGAGAGCGGCGCGATGGAGCCGGAATTCTGCTATGTTACGTTCGACGGCGAGCGCCGCGCACACACAGATTATAACAGTATTGGCGCGGCGACAGCGGCGCCAATATCGCATTTCAGGAGCACCAAAAGGTGGAAACGGAAGAGAAAGAGGATCGCGGCTCGGGTCGCAGCCAGAATGTTGTCCACACCCTGCCGCGATCAATGGCCTCGGTGCCTCAGTTCCTTACCGGGCCGCTCGAGCGAATCGATCCGGACGCCGGTTCCACTCAGGTCCTCGTCATCACGCCTGACGCCGAAACAGCGCTGGCGCTGGCCGAGGCAGTACTCAGGCTGACCGGTCCGGCCGGCATCGAACTGCTTCCGGTGACATCCGCACGCCGCGCGGCCAGAATCATCACCGACCGACCGATCGCGGCTGCAGCCGGCTCACCCCGGGATCTTCGCGACCTCGTCAAGTCGAGCCACCTCAAGCTCGACGGCGTGAAGACCGTCGTGCTGGCGTGGGCCGAGGAAATTCTCGCCGGCGATGCTGAGGACGTCGAAGCCCTCGAGGCAGTGATGAATGAGCTGCCGAAGGACGCGGCGCGCGTTGTGGTGACGAGTCGAAGCGAGACCCGGGTGAACGCTTTCGCCGAGCGTTATCTGCGCCGCGCGCCGCGCGAGGAGACGGTTGAGCCCGAGGACACCACCCCGCCCGTCGATGTGCGCTTCCTCACTGTGTCTGGCGGATCACGCATCAAGTCGCTCAGGCGGCTCCTCGACGACATGGATCCGCCCTCGGCGGCCATCATCGTATCGTCAGATGAGTCGGAAAAAGCGGTTACAGGGCTGCTGCGAACTCTTGGCTATCACGAGGGATCTACGGCTGTGAGGGTCAGTCGCGGACCAATCGAGCCGGCGACCTACGCGGCGATTTTCCACGATGCTCCGATTGCCCGCACCGAGCTGGCTCCAGCCGTCGAGGCAGGATGCGTTGTCCTCGTCGCGCTTGTCGAGCCGAGGGAGCGGGAAACGCTCAAGAGGGTGGCCGGGGGTGATGTTCGCCCATTCACGCTGTCTTCTCCGGGACTCACCGCCCGCGACAAGGAAGCTGCGGTTCGCCGGGAACTCGCCACCGTCCTCGACTCCGGCATCGCGTCCCGTGAGGTGCTGGCCCTCGAGGCACTGCTCGAACGCTACGATGGGATCGAGATTGCCGCGGCGGCGTTGCGGCTGCTGGAAAAGGAACGACTCCACAAGAAAACTCCGGAACCGCCACGTCCGCCGCGCGATGCATTTCCTGCCCGTCCGGCGTCCGGGATGTCGCGAGAAGGCCCGCGCGGGTTCTCGCGCGGCGGCGGCGACGACAGGGGAGGACGGCCTGACCGGGATGCGAGCCGGAGCGGTCGTTTCCGGGATTCGGGCGGGAAGCCCGGCGGTCCCCCGCGGCGGGGCGCGCCGGATCATGGCAAGGGACGTCCGCCCGGGCGCGATCGATAATGAGCCAGTCGTTTCACCAGACCGGCGGTTGGATAGAGGTCATTTCCGGTGTGATGTTCAGCGGGAAGAGCGAAGAGCTGATCCGCCGGGTTCGCCGCGCAATCATCGCTCGAAAGCGCATCCAGGTCTTCAAGTCTCACCTGGATGCCAGGTACGCCGGCATCTATAAAATCTCCAGTCATGACGGCCGGACAGTCGAAGCCATACCCGCCGACTCGGCCTCGCAGATCGCGGCGCGGATCGACCCGATGGCTCATGTAATCGCGATTGACGAGGCGCAGTTTCTGGATGACAGCATCGTCCCGCTCGCCACGTCACTCGCGGGGCGCGGACGGAGGGTCATCCTCGCTGGAACGGATACGGATTTTCGCGGCGAGCCGTTCGGGCCCATGCCGGCTCTGATGGCTGTGGCCGAGGTCGTGGACAAGCTGCACGCGATATGTGTGCTGTGCGGCGGGCCGGCGAGCAGGAATCAGCGGCTCATCGAGGGCCATCCAGCTCCGTATGATTCGCCCACCATCATGGTGGGAGGAACTGACTCCTACGAAGCGAGGTGCAGAATGTGCTTTGCGATCCCGCGAAAGGATGCTGGCCAGGCTTCCCTGCTCTGAATAAACGTAAGTCTCATACAGTACCCGGAAATTTCCTGTGTCGTATGGCACGGATCGGGCGTAGGTTAGTTCGACTTTCACCCGAAAACGATGAAACTGATCGCTCTTACTGGAAATATCGCGAGCGGGAAATCCGCTGTCGCTGACAGGTTTGCAAAACTTGGGGCCACGATCGTCGACTCCGATGTGCTGGCGCGCGAAGCAGTCGAGAAAGGCAGCAAGGCGCTCGATTCGATAGTTGAGAGGTGGGGTCCCGACGTACTCGATGCCGAAGGCAGTCTCGACCGCGCGGCCCTCAGGCACATTGTTTTTGAGAATCAGAGCGATCTCGACACGCTGAACGACATTGTTCATCCCGAGGTCATTCGGCTTCGCGCGAAGGAAATTGCTGACGCGCGCGGCCGCGGGGACGAGATTGTGGTGAGCGTAATGCCGCTTCTTTTCGAGCGCCATCTGGCAGATGAGTTCGACACAATCGTTCTGGTAGATGCACCTCGTTCCGTCCGGCTGGAGCGTATTGTCCGCGACAGGGACGTCGAGGAGACGGAGGCAATGAACATGATTGCGTCCCAGATGCCAGCAGATCTAAAGCGGGCGCGGGCGGATTACGTGATCGAAAATGCGGGCACACTGAACGACCTGGACGCTGAAGTCGAGCGCGTCTGGCAGGCGATCGAAGGCAACGGCGTCGGTTCCCGCGATACAGCGCACGCGACCTGATTAGTTTCCTGATCGACAGCCGGAAACCGGCGTTCACTTCGCGCATCGGGCGCGTGGCACCACTCAACAGAGGCAGCTGTGGCGAATATTCCGGACGACCTGCGGTATACTGAGGAACACGAGTACGTTCGCAAGACTGACGATGGCATCGTCGAAATAGGAATCACCGACTACGCTCAGGGTGAGCTTGGCGACGTCGTATTTGTGGAACTGCCAGCAGTAGGAACCAGGCTGGGCAAGCATGACGTATTCGGAACGATCGAGGCCGTGAAGGCAGTCTCCGAGTTGTTCTCTCCGCTGGCAGGAGAGGTCGTTGAGATGAACCCGCGCCTCGATCAGGAGCCGGCGCTGGTCAACAGCGATCCTTACGGTGCCGGCTGGATGATTCGCATTCGCCCCGAAGACCCGTCAGCTATCGATACACTGATGGATGCGGCGGCCTACAAGACCCAGATCGGCTGATTCTGCGGCACGACGATCGGACGGACGCCAGTAATGCGCCCGTCCAGATCGTCAGCGTACCACTAACGCATTGCTTCCTTGAAGCTGACCCCGGCCCTGAAGCCGGGAATCTTGCGCGCCTTGACCTTTACCGTGCGTCCGGTAAAGACGCTGTTGACGTCGCGCGCCTTGTGATTTCGCCGGTCGAACGTTCCAAACCCGGCAATCGTGACCTTTCCTCCCCGCCGAACCTGCTTGGAAATGACGCCTTCGCGAGGATCGAAGATGGCGTCTACCACCCGTTTCACATGGGTGGGTCGCAGCTTTGTCTGACGCTGTAGAGCTTCCAGCATTTCCGCCTTGTTCATACCGACTCCCTGATCAGCATGGTGGCTGGGCAAACGCGGAGACCGCGTGCGCAGAGTTCTCTCTAACCGAGAGGGCACCGCTGCGCCAAAGCTACCGCTGGATTAGTCTGCCGCAACATTTAATATCGGCGCATCTGCATAGGCATCGGTAGGCGGGCATGAGCAGATGAGATTCCTGTCGCCATAAGCGCTCTCCACTCTCGCGACGGAGGGCCAGAACTTACCGGCTCTTGTCCAGGGTGCCGGAAAGGCAGCCCGCTCCCGGGTGTATCCGTGCCGCCACTCATCCGCAGTTACCTCAGCCAGGGTGTGCGGAGCGTTCTTTAGCATATTGTCCGTTCGGTCTGCCTTCCCTTCCTCGATTTCCCGAATTTCCTCGCGAATCGAGATCATTGCATCGCAGAAGCGATCCAGCTCTGCGAGAGTCTCACTCTCTGTCGGCTCGATCATGAGAGTCCCCGCGACGGGGAACGACACTGTCGGTGCATGGAAGCCATAGTCCATCAGTCGCTTGGCAATGTCTTCCACCTCCACTCCGGACGCGCCCTTCACTACCCTGGTATCCACGATGCACTCATGCGCCACTGTCCCATGCGTCCCCCGGTACAGCACAGGGAAATGCGGGTCGAGACGCCTCGCGATGTAGTTGGCGTTGAGAATTGCAACTTTCGTAGCCAGTGCCAACCCGTCGCCGCCCATCAGCCGGATGTACGCCTGGGAAATGGGCAGAATGCTCGAGCTGCCCCAAGGCGCGGCCGACACTGCACCGACCGAATCGCGCCCTGGCTGTTTCACCACAGCGTGACCGGGCAGAAATGGCGCCAGATGCGCTGCCACTCCGATTGGACCCATTCCCGGACCGCCACCGCCGTGCGGAATACAGAACGTCTTGTGGAGGTTGAGGTGACACACATCTGCGCCAATGTCCGCAGGCCGGCAGAGTCCGACCATGGCGTTCATGTTCGCTCCATCCATGTAGACCTGACCTCCGAACTCATGCACCACTCGGCAGATCTCGACAATTCCCTCCTCGAAAACGCCGTGTGTCGAGGGATAGGTCACCATCAGCGCCGCCAGATCATCGCGATGCGCCTCGGCCTTGGCCTTCAGGTCGGCGATATCGATGTTCCCCTTCGCATCCGTCTTCACCAGAACAACCTTCATTCCCGCCATCACGGCACTTGCGGGGTTGGTTCCGTGCGCCGACTGGGGCGTTAGGCAGATGTTGCGGTGGCTCTCGCCGCGCGACGCATGGTACGCATCTATCGCAAGCAGCCCCGCATACTCGCCCTGCGATCCCGCATTCGGTTGAAGCGAAACAGCAGCAAATCCCGTGATGGTCGCGAGCGCTCCTTCCAGTTCTTCGAACAGCTGCGCATAACCTTCGGTCTGGTCGAGTGGCGCGAACGGGTGGATCCTGGAGAAACCCGGCCACGTCACCGGCATCATCTCGGCTGTGGCATTGAGCTTCATCGTGCATGACCCAAGCGGTATCATGGAGTGCACCAGTGAGAGATCGCGCGTCTCGAGCCGGTACATGTACCGCAGCAGCTCCGTTTCCGACCGGTGCGTGTTGAACACCTCATGCTGCATGAACGGCGTCGTGCGCTTGAAGCGCTCGTCGTAACGCGGGTCCGCACCCGAAGCGATTGCTGCGGGCGCCATGTCGCCGGTATTGCCAAATGCCGCGAAGAGATTTGAGAGATCTGCCTCCGTGACCGTCTCATCGAGCGCTACGCAGACAGCGTGCTCTCCCATCGGTCTGAGATTGATACGACGTTCCGCTGCCGCGGCGAT
>JBKJNN010000178.1:0-15707 GCA_046593625.1 Gemmatimonadaceae bacterium
AACGTGTCACCGAAGGCCAGCGCTTCGTTACCAAACTCCTGAGCGAGCAGCACACCCGCGACAAGCTACCGGCATCGCCGGGCTGACGTCACCGTATCCCGGGCGTTTCAACGAACACCGCAAGGGTATGCGTAATAATTAGTGCTGCACTCGCATACACCTGAGACATGATCCTTACGCTCAAAGCAATCGAGGGGCTGTTCGCTCCCTGGCAGTCACTCTATAGCGACTCCACCGCACTCTCCACCGCTGTCGTAGCACTCCACCTCATCGGAATGCTCATCGGCGGGGGGCTCGCCATCGGCGCAGACCGCACAACGCTGCGCATCAGTCGCGAACATTCAGACCACCGCACTCACCACCTCGGTGAGCTGAACGCGATACACCGTCCGGTTCTCCTCGCGCTGACCCTGCTGTTCATCACGGGGCTGGCAATGTTAACGGCGGACATCGCGATCTTTATCGTCTCCCCGGTGCTCTGGATAAAACTGGGGCTGGTGACCCTTCTGGCGATCAACGGGGTAGTACTGGAACGAACCGAAACCGCCGTTCGCCGTAACGGAAACGGGGTCTCGGGCGGTTCCGAGAGTCTCTGGACGCGGCTTCGACTCAGTGCCCGGCTCAGCATCGCTCTCTGGATTGCAACATTGGTAGCAGGAACAGTTCTCGTAAACGCAGCCTGAATCAGCAGGGAAAAAGCAAAATGATCGATAAACCAGACGATTGCGGCGGATGCCCGCTGATCTCCGCTACCACCAGGCGCGACTTCATGCGCGACGCCGCCCTCGGCCTCGCCGGAATCGCCGCATCACTCGGCATCGTACGCTCGGCCGCAGCACTGCCGGTGAGCATCATCGAGGCACTCGCGCGCACGCAGGGTGGAATCAGTTACGCCATTCCCGCCGCAGACGGTGTTCAGATAGACAAGAGCAACGAAGTGATTCTCGTCCGCTGGCAGAACAATGTCTACGCGTTCAATCTCTCATGCCCGCACCAGCGCACGGCACTCAGGTGGAACGAGTCGGCAAAGGAATTTCAGTGCCCCAAGCACAAGTCCAAGTACACGCCGAACGGTGAGTTCATATCGGGACGCGCAACGCGCGGCATGGACCGGCTGGCAATACAGCGGCAGGGCGCGAACGTCGTAGTGGATGTGGACCGTATGTATGAAGAGGATTCAAACGAAGCGCAGTGGAAAGCCGCGCTCGTCAAGCTCGCCTGAGCGCGGACTAACCGCTCGTACTAGTTGTGCAGCGGTACGATCTCTCCAATCTCTGCCAGCTCCGCCTCGGTGATCTTCCAGCCCGGGGCGTCTGCATTTGCGCGCACCTGTTCGGGAGTTGTCGCTCCGGCAATCACGGATGAAACGATTCGCCTCGACAACAACCACGAAAATGCCAGCTCCAGAATTGAATGCCCGTGCGACTCGGCATACGAAATCAACTGTTCGACCTTATCAAGGTTATCTTCGTTCAGCGTTCCCTCGTTCCATCCGCTCGCAATGCGGCTGCCGTCAGGCGCCGCTTTTCCTTTCCTGTATTTACCGGTAAGCAATCCATTGGCGAGTGGAAAGAAAGGCAGAAAGGAAATACCGAGTGCAGCGCATTCGGCGAGGACTCCCTTTCCGGGCTCGCGATGCAGCAGGCTGTATTCGTTCTGAACGCTCACGAATCGCGCACTGCCACGCTTAACGGCGGCGTCTGCTTCAACGATCTGATCTGCGGAAAAATTGGAGCAGCCGATTTCGCGAACCTTTCCGGCTTTTACCAGTTCGTCCAAAGCCCCGAGCGTGTCGGCGATTGGCACTGTGTCGTCCGGGGTGTGGAGCTGGTAGAGGTCGATGTAATCGGTGCCGAGCCGGCGGAGGCTGTCTTCAGCGGCCTGCTTGACGTATTCGGGGCGCGCTCCTTTCCTCTTGTCGTCCACCTTCATGCCGAACTTGCTGGCAATGATGACACTTTCGCGTCTTTTGCCGAGGGCGCGTCCGAGAAAGACTTCGCTGTTGGTGGAGCCGTAGATGTCGGCGGTGTCGAAGAAGTTGATTCCTTTATCCAGGGCGGCGTTGACTACCTTTGCAGTGTCGGCTTCGTCGAGCCGCCGGCCGAAGTTGTTGCAGCCGATTCCCACGACAGTCACGTCGAGTGCGCCGATTCGTCTCTTATCCATCCTCGTCACCTTGTGCTATGATCGGGCCAGAGAGCGGCCTTTGGAGAGCCATATCAAACAAATGCTGAGCGAATACTACAAGGTGACGATGCGTCATGCATGCGGCGCCTTTGCAGCCGCTGTCGTGCTGGCGGGTTGTGCGGCGGGAACTGCCGCGGGGCGACCGGAGCCGGTTGCAGAGCCGCTGGAGCCGGGCATTGCCGTGGCGACGTTCGACAGTCTGTGGTCGATGGTGCGCAACACCTACGTGGATACTGCGTTCGTCTCCTCGCGTTGGATGGCGGTGCGGGACACGCTGCGGCCGCGGGCTGAGGGGATACGAGAGAAGCGTGCTCTCGATGCGCTGCTGCATGATGCTGTCGCGCGGATTCCGGATTCTCACTTTTACATAATTCCCGCGCACGTTGCGACTGAAGAGACTGCGGGGAGTTCTGATGGGCGGGGATCAACAGGTCTCCAGGTGAGAATTGCCGAGGGGAATGTTGTCGCGTGGAAAGTGGATGCGGGGAGTGCGGCGGCGAGGGCGGGAATCAGCGCGGGGCAGAGAATCGCGCGTATGGGCGGTAGGGATACAGATAGCGCTCTCAAGCGAGTGAATGCGTTGCCTGAGGTGGGACGTCCGCGTGCGCTTGCGAGCATGCTGCAAGGATTGAACGCGCTGCTGGCGCCATCGTCCGGTGATACGGCGACGCTGTTCGTTGCGGCGAATGGTGTGAAGCCTGTGAGAAAGACGTTGGTGGCGGGGCCAGCTCTCGGCCTGGTTTCGCAATTCGGTAATCTGCCGCCGTTAGCGGGGCACGTTACGGCGATGCGTGTTCCGGCGGGCGCAGCGGGAGAATGTGTTGGGGTGATCGGATTCAATATCTGGCTGCCCGCGCTGACGCCGGAACTCGAGCGCGCGGTGGACAGTGTGAGATCGTGCGCGGGGGTGGTGATCGATCTGCGTGGAAATCCGGGCGGAGTGGGAGCGATGGTGATGGGATTCGGCGGGTATTTCGTCGATTCGACGCGTTCGCTGGGGACGATGAGAACGCGTCAGGTGTCGCTCAACTTCGTGATAAATCCCAGGACATCGCGGCCTGACGGCAGGACTGTGGCGACATATTCGGGGCCGATGGCGATTTTAGTGGATCCGATGACGGCGAGCACATCCGAGATTTTCGCGACTGGAATGCAGCGGATTGGGCGTGCGAGGGTGTTTGGTGAGCGGAGTGCGGGGGCGGCGCTTCCGGCTTTGATGGAACGACTTCCCTCCGGCGATGTATTTGTACATGCGGTTGCCGATTTTACGGATCCGCGTGGGCAGCGGGTGGAGGGGGCAGGGGCGGTGCCGGATGAGATGGTGCCGCTATCTGTTGGGGAATTGTCGGCGGGCAGGGATGGTCCGCTGGATGCGGCAATTAGCTGGATTCTGGGGCGCCGGAACTAGTTACCGCAGACTGCGCGGCTGTAGCGCCAGGGGAAAGGCCGTTGCTCTGATTTGTTAACCGCCGAGAACGCCGAAACAAAAAGCAAAAAGTTTTGAGGCTTTCTCGGTGCTCTCGGCGGTTAATCAGCTCGTAACCATCGTTTATAGGTTGGGGCAGCATCCCATCCGAGAAAACAAAAGTATGGGAGCCGGGCTGAGCCGGCCTTATTTTACATCCATCACCGTTTACAGAGAGAAAACATGATTCGTAGAACCATTCGGCTGGCCCTCGCGCTTCCGCTCGTTGCGGCTGCACAGGTTGCCGGCGCGCAGGGAACTCCGGCTGCAACGCTTCCGGCTGCATCCACCCTTATCGCAAAGTATGCCGCGGCAGTTGGTGGCCCGGCTTATCTCAGCGCCAAGTCGATCGTGACCAAGGGCGGCATGTCAATGCCGGCCGCGGGTATCAACGCGACGTTCGAAATGACTCAGCTTGCGCCCGATCACATGCAGATGGTCACGACCATCCCGGGGATGGGGGAAGTGCAGGTTGGTTACGATGGAACGACCGCATGGGCTGCTGATCCGATGCAGGGTCCGCGTCTTCTCGCGGGCAAGGAACTGGATCAGATGCGCGACGAGGCGGACAGGCGCGCGAGCGTGCGGTCGCCGGAGTTGTTCACGTCGATGAAGACGGTGGCTGACACCACGATGAATGGCGAGCGCTGCTATCTGGTGAAGCTGGTGTGGAAGTCGGGACGCGAGAGCTCTGACTGCTACAGCGTTGCCACGGGATTGACGGTTGCGTCGATGAGCGTGCAGAAGACGGCGATGGGAGATATTCCGGTCGTTTCGCTTCTCAGCGATTACAAAAAGTTCGGTCCGATCATGGTTGCGACCAAGACGGTTCAGGAGCTGATGGGCCAGCAGCAGATTCTGACGATTTCGTCGGTAGAGCTGGGCGATGGTTCGTCGAAGAAGATTGCTCCTCCGGCGTCGGTGACGGCGCTGATCAAGCCGGCCTCGAAGTAGCGTACTGCGGGCGGGTATATAGTAGCGGAACGCTACTATATACCCGCCCGCATCACGCGATCCCCCGCCACCGCGTACAACACCTCGCCTTCACCCGGCTCGACCAAGCCGAGCCCGGTGAACTCGCCAAACGCCGGCAGTATCGCCGACCGCCGTCCGATGACGAAACAGGGAAGCTTCTCGGTCTGACGCGCGGCCCCGTACAGTCTCACTCCGGGATGCACGTGACCCGCCAGCACATACCCGCGCTCATCCTTACCCGGATGGTGCGCAAACACAAACGGCGCACGTAAATGCGGCGCATCCACGCACTCGATGCCGGTCTCGTCCGGCGGATCGCCCGCACGCCGGTCATGGTTTCCGCGAACAAGCAGTAACCCAAGCGCCGGCCGCGAACGGTGCCATTGGCTCAGCGAGTCGAACATTTCCTTCGACCTCCCCGCCCGCGCATGCAGCAAATCCCCCAGAAACACCACACGCCCCGCGTTCACCCGTTCGACCAGCGCATCGAGCCGCTGGACTGTCTCGGCCGTAGTACCCGAGGGCACTGGAATACCTCCGGCGCGAAACGCCGCGGCCTTGCCCCAGTGCGGATCGGCAATAAGCAGCGTTTTCTCGCGCGGCCAGAACGCTGCACGCTCTGGCAACAGCAGCAACGTCTCTCCGGCAACCGCTACCGCGACGTCCCCGTCGCCAGGCCGCGTCGCGCTGCTCATCCTGCTGCGTTCTTCCAAGTCGCCATTCCCCTGCGATTCATCCTGCCGCTTTCTCCAGAGCTTCCTGCATTCTTCTTATTCTGTCGGCCAGCTTCTCCGATGAAACCCTGTCACGCGTACGATCCACCAGCAACGGAAACGCGAGCGGCGGAGTACGGCGCGGTGTCGTTACGATCACATTCGCACCAGAGATTCTTTGAAGCGTTCTGCCTAGCCGCGTTCGCTCGAGCTGCCTCTCGAGAACTTCACGGTGCGCCTGTGTGAGCAGCATGTTGCCCGCATCATAACGGGTGAACACATCGAAAAAGAGTCCGCTCGATGCCTGGAGCTGCCGCGCACTCTTGCCCGAATGCGGAAATCCCGGAAACACGAGACCCGCAACGCGCGCGATCTCGCGGAACTGCCTGCGCGCCATTTCAGTCGCGTTTAGAGACGCAGGTATGTCGCCCACAAGATTTCGAGGATCGAGCAGTCCATTCGCCAGCGCTTCATCCAGCGGCGCTTCATCAGGCGACAGCAGCTCGAATCCATAGTCGTTGGACGACATCGAGAATGTGATTGGCCGAATGCGCGAGATGCGCCACGCAAACAGCGCCGCAAGCCCTTCGTGCACCAGCCGTCCTTCAAATGGGAAAAAGTAGAGATGATACCCCTCTCGGCTCTTTACCCGCTCGATGAGAAAATCATCGGGGCCAGGTATCCGCGACCACTTTGCCTGCACAGCGAGAATCGGCACGAGGGCTTTCATCTCCGGGCCGCGATGAACTCCTCGCGCAGCTTCGCCGAGCCGCGCGCGCAGTGCAGCGGCCAGTTCACCGGAAAGTGGAAGGCGGCTGCCCATCCAGCGCGGAATCAATCCCTTTGCATTCGGCGCACGCCGTACCCACGCCACCATGTCACGCACTCGCACAAACTCGAGGGGCGTGCCCGCAAAGACAAAACGGTCGCCGTGATTGAGTCGCGCGATGAACGATTCCTCCACGGTCCCCAACCGCCCACCGCGGAGATACTGCACCACAATGTGCGCATCGCTCACTATCGTGCCGATCGACATGCGGTGCCTGCGCGCAATTGCACGGTCGTGAACTCTCCAGGCATCGCCATTCTCCCCCGGTACGACTTTCGAATACTCGGGATAACCCTTGAGCGCCGTTCCTCCATTGCTGATGAAGTCCAACACCCATTCCCATTCATCATCCGGAAGTTCTGCGTACGCCTCAGTACGACGAACCTCACTGAGCAATTCATCGGGACGAAAGCCGTCACCCACTGCAAGCGTGACCAGATGCTGCGCGAGGACATCGAGAGGACGCATCACCGGATCCCGCGATTCAACCGCGCCTGCCTTCATCCCATCGCGCGCAGCCGCCACCTCCATCAGCTCCAGAGTGTGAGTCGGCACACACGTCACCCGGCTGACCGCACCCGGACGATGCCCGCTCCGCCCCGCACGCTGAAGGAGCCGAGCAATTCCTTTCGGACTTCCGATCTGTATCACGCGGTCAACCGGCGAAAAATCGACGCCGAGGTCGAGGCTGGATGTGGCGACAACACAGCGGAGGCGCGCGTTGCGAAGCCCTTCCTCAACCCACTCCCTTCGCTTTCGGTCGAGCGAACCATGATGCAGCGCGATAATCCCCGCCCAATCGGGACGCGCCGCGAGAATCGCCTGATACCAGATTTCAGTCTGAGACCTGGTATTCGTAAACACGATAGCAGTCTCGCCTTCCTCGATTGCAGCAACCACCTGCGGCACCATTTGCGTTCCGAGATGCCCAGCCCACGGAAAGCGTTCGATCACCGGCGGTATGAGCGAATCGACTACAACTTTCTTCGGTTCCACTCCGCGAACCACTTTCGTCTTGAGGATATCCCTCCCAAGCAACGCGTTCTTCGCCTCGCCGAGATTTCCTATCGTCGCCGAAAGTCCCCACGTGCGCAGGCCGGGGCAAATGCCGCGGAGGTGCGCGAGCGCGAGCTGAGTCTGAACACCCCGCTTGGTTCCCATCAACTCGTGCCACTCATCCACCACCACGACTTCCAGACTCGCGAACTGCTCTGCCGCATTGTTGCGGGACAGCAGTAACGAGAGACTCTCCGGCGTCGTAACGAGCGCCGTCGGCAGGCGCTTGCTCTGCCGCGCTTTAAGTGAAGAAGTCGTGTCGCCTGTTCGCGTCTCCACAGTCCATGGAATGCCGAGGTCTTTCACGGGTTCGTTTAGCGCGCCCGCAGTATCTCCAGCAAGAGCACGCAGCGGTGTGACCCACAACACTTTGAGCGGGACAGCGTTGCTGCGAGGTCGCCTCGCCGTACTTTTTTCAGGTGCGGCCGAATTTACATACTGGAGCAGCGGGCCCCACCACGCAGCGAGGGTTTTTCCCGTTCCAGTCGCAGCGTGAATCAGCCCGCTCTCGCCCGCGAGATACGACCGCCATACCTGCCTCTGAAACGCAAACGATGTCCACCCTCGCGATTCAAACCAACGCTCAGCCGCAGAAAATTTCTTCAACTGCCAGGCATCCCCGTCGAGTTCAAAATTGCACGCAGCGTTTCGAGAGTGTCTGCTTCGCCCGCCGGCTTGTCCTTTCTCCATCTGAGAATTCGTGGAAACCGCACGGCGATGCCCGACTTGTGACGAGGCGATGCCTGAATTCCTTCGAAGCCAAGCTCAAAAACCTGTTCCGGCTTTACCGAGCGCACGGGTCCGAACTTCTCAGTAGTATTGCGCCGAATCCACGCGTCGAGCTCGCGTATTTCTACATCCGTTAAACCCGAGTATGCCTTGGCGAATGGCACAAGCGCATCGCCATCCCGCACCGCGAATGTGTAGTCGGTGTGAAGCAGCGCCCGGCGGCCATGACCGGGCTGCGCATACACCATCACTGCATCAACCGAATACGGATCGAGTTTCCATTTCCACCAGCCACCCTTTCTGCGGCCAACTCCGTACGGAGAGTCGAGCTTCTTGAGCATCAGGCCTTCGGATCCGAGCGCACGAGCCCCCTCACGCGCAGCGCGGATGTCATCCCAGTGAGTCCCCGCAGCAACCGGAGAGATGAGAATACGCGACTCGGCGTTTGCTTCACCGACGATTCGCGCAAGCAGCTCACGCCGCCAGGATAAAGGTTTGTCCCGGACGTCCTCCCCGTCGTACTCGAGAACGTCATATGCTACGAGAACTATCGGAACTTCGGTGCGAATCTTTGCAGTGAGATTGCGCCTACCGATTCTTCTTTGGAGTTGAGCAAAGGGAAGTGGCTGATCGTCTTTCCATGGAAGGATCTCGCCGTCTATCACCGTTCCATTTGGCAGCCACTCCGCCGCTTCGGTCAGTTCAGGAAACCTTTCGGTAAGCAGATCATCGCCGCGCGACCAGATGTGCGTGTTCCCACCGCGACGAATTATCTGCGCCCTGATTCCATCCCACTTCCACTCGGCCTGCCACTCTTCGACGTTACCGAGCGCTTCGAGTTCGTCGGTCAAACCATAAGCCAGAAAGAAGGGATACGGACTCGATTCTGCGGGCGCCTCGTTGCCTTCGGCGATGAGCCGGGTGTAAGACTCGACGGTTGGCTTCCAGTCGCCCGCGAGTCGGTGTGCAATCACCGGCTCCGGAATCGACGCCACACGTGAGAGTGCGCGCACGAGCAGAAGTTTGGAGACACCCACCCGAAAGCTTCCCGTGATGAGCTTGTTCCAGACGAATCGTTCGATTCCGCCAAGCGCGCTCCATGCGTCAGTTACCAGTTGCCGCTGGGTTTCCTCACGTGCACCTCCGATTGGCAGAAGTTTCTGCTCGACCCACTCATGCAGCGGTATGTCTGTAGATCCCCTGTTCTCCGGGAGAAGGAGAGCAATCGTCTCGGCGAGATCTCCCACTGCATGATATGACTCCTCGAAAAGCCAATCAGGAGTTCCCGACTCTTCCATTGCCCACGCGGCAAGTCGGCGAACGGGCACGAGACGTTTGGGTTTACCACCGCTGAGAAACCAAACCGCCCATGCGGCGTTGGCGGGTTCGGCGGCGGAAAAGTATTGGGTCATGGCTTCCACCTTCGCGGAGGTACGCGTAGTGGAATCGATGGCCGAGTAGAGTTCGGCGAATTGCTTCACGCGGGCACTTCCTCTCCTTCGGCGACTGCATCCTCCGCTTCACCTTCACCTTCCCAGCGGCTGGCGATCGATTCTGCTTCGAGCCCGCGCTCGCGAAGAAATCTGACGACTGGCTCTCGGTAACCGTGAGTTACGACGACGCGCTGCGCGCCCGTGGCGTCGATTGCACTCATGAGCGACGGCCAGTCAACGTGATCCGACAGAACGAAACCGCGATCTACCGCACGCCTGCGACGCGCTCCGCGAACGCGCATCCATCCTGATGCGAATGCGGTGGACGGAGTTCCAAAGCGCCGAAGCCAGGTGGAGCCCGCTGCCGATGGTGGCGCGACGATGAGTGCTCCGGACCAATCGTGCCCTTTCTCCACTGATGACGCGTACGTGGTGGGCGGCAGCGCGATGCCCTCGTCGCGGTAGTCGCGATTCAATCGCTCCACTGCACCGTGCGTATAGAATGCGCCCTCGGCATGCTCGGCCAGGCCTGCCAGGACGCGCTGGGCTTTCCCAAGGGAATAGGCAAAGACAACGGATGCCTTTCCTGCTTCACGATTGCCTTTCCACCATTTCGCCATCTCGGCAAAGGTCTCTGACTGCAACGGCCATCTGTAAATGGGCAGGCCGAAGGTTGATTCGGTGATGAACACATCGCACCGAACAGGTTCGAACGGAGTGCAGGTAGGATCTGGCTCTGTCTTGTAATCGCCTGACGCGACCCATGTCTCGCCCTGGTACTCGACGCGAATTTGTGCGGAGCCGAGTATGTGGCCGGCGGGGTGGAACGAGAGTGTGACGCCGTTGACGAGAAACCGCTCTCCCCACGGGCGCGCGGAGATGGTTCCTCCCACCCTGGTGCGAAGGACACGTTCGGATTCGGCGGAGCAGGCGTAACTCTTCGAGCCCCAACGTGCGTGGTCGCCGTGTGCGTGAGTGATCACCGCGTAGTCCACTGGCAGCCAGGGGTCGATGTAGAATCCGCCGGCTTCGCAGTAGAGACCCCGCTCGGTGATGCGGAGTAGATCGTTGGGCTTCATCACTTTGGCAAAAGGCAGGAATTGCGCCGACCGACCTGCCAATCCGGGGCTCGAAGGCCCAATCTTGACAATATGTGTTATAACAAGTATATATATATTCTGACCATCAGGAGACGCGAAATGGAGAAGCAGATCGGGATCGCACCGCCCGGCTTCAAACTGCCGGACGGGAGCCATGTGGGGAAAGTGCGGCTTCAGGTAGGCGATCTCTCCAGGTCCATAGCCTACTACGAATCAACGCTCGGCATGCGCGTGCTGCGAAAGCGTGGATCGTCCGCTGACCTTGGCGCTGCGAGCGGCTCGAATGAGCCGATACTCATCGAACTGCTGGAGAAGCCGGGTGTTCGTCCAGTACCACGTCGCGGACTGCTTGGTCTCTATCACTTTGCCATCATGCTTCCCGACCGCGCCGCACTCGCGCGATTTGTCGCGCATCTTGGCGAGATCGGTGCATACGCGGGAATGTCCGACCACCTCGTGAGTGAAGCGGTGTACCTGAGCGACCCGGACGGACTTGGAATCGAAGTCTATGCTGACAAAGCCCGGGAAACATGGAACCTGGTTGACGGGCAGATAGAAATGGCCTCGAAACAGCTCGACGTTGATGATCTCGTCAGCGCAGCCAATGGTGTCCGCTGGGATGGGATGCCGTCGGGAACGCGGATGGGGCACGTTCACTTCTATGTCGGCGATGTGCAGAAGGCAGAGCCGTTTTATCACGCGGGGCTTGGGCTCTCGAAGGTTGTGTGGAATTATCCTGGGGCGCTGTTCATGTCAGCGGGCGGATATCATCATCACGTCGCCGTGAACACGTGGGCAGCGGGATCACCACTCGCAACCGATGACGACGCCCGGCTTCTTGAATGGGAGATGATTGTCCCGTCAGCGGCCGCTGTCGAGGGAGCTGCTGCAAGTCTATCGGGTGCTGGATTTAAGGCCGAGCATGACGGAAATTCAGCCGTCGTGCGTGATCCATGGGGGATAGCGTTGCGGCTTCGACCAGAGGGCTGACGACTTGAAAGTTCCGATAATCGAAACGGAGAGACTGGTTCTCAGGGAACTCAGGGAAGAGGATTTTCCTGACTACGAGATTCTCGCCGCGGACATCGAGGTGATGCGCTATCTCGGAGGAAAGACGCAGAATCGCGTCGAGGCGTGGAGACACATGGGCTATCTCGTCGGCCACTGGGTGCTCAGAGGTTACGGTTACTGGGCTGCTGAGGAAAAGGAAACGGGAAAGTTCATCGGCAGAATCGGCTTCTCCAATCCCGCCGGCTGGCCCGGTTTCGAACTCGGCTGGACCATCGCGCCTGGGTACCAGGGGCGTGGTTTTGCGTCAGAGGGTGCGAGAAGATTGCTCAAATACGCATTCGAGGATCTCGACAAACCCCATGTGATCAGTCTCATCCATCCCGACAATACTCCGTCCCGCAAGGTTGCGGAGAAACTGGGTGAGACACTCGAAGGTGAAACTGAAGTGCTCGGCATGCCGGTGTTGATTTACGGAATCGATCGCCCCGAGTGAGCGTTACGGATTCTTCGCTTCACCCGTTCGAGATTCGAGCGTCGAAAATTCAGGGCCTGGGAGCCTTTGCGACGGCGCGTATTCCGGAGGGCACCCGGCTTATCGAATATGCAGGCGAGCGATTGACGCCAGCGCAGGCGGATGAGCGCTACCCCGACGATGACTCGCGGCATCACACGTATCTCTTCGCAATAGATGACGACGTCGTGATCGATGCTGCTGTGAACGGCAACGATGCGCGGTTCATCAACCACTCGTGCGACCCGAACTGCGATGCGGTTGTAGAGGACGGGCGAATCTGGATTGAGACGATTCGCGACGTAGAGCCAGGGGAGGAGCTGGCGTACGACTATGCGTACATTCTGGAAGAGAGGCACTCACCGGCGGCGAAGCGCAGGTATCCGTGTTCGTGCGGAACTGCGAAATGTCGAGGGACTATTCTCGCAAGGAAGAAATAGGTTTCGCCGGGCGAACTGCTGATTAACCGCCGAGAACTCCGAGAGCGCCGAGAAGAAAAGGGTTTTTTTCTTTTCTATTCCCGGCGTTCTCGGCGGTAAATCAATCAGGTCTTTTGGGAATCCCGCCCCACGCGTTGACTATCGTCTCGCCCATGCGCGCGATGATGAGGTGCGCTTCGGCGTCAACGCTGTAGCGCTGATCCACGTTCTCCTTGGTTAGAACACAGGCGACGATTCTGTTCCGCAGATAGAACAGGGAGCATTCGGTGCGCACCTGATCTGTCTCACCGCTCTTGTGAGCCGCGCGAACGCCGTACACGTAGCGTTGAAGCTTCTCGTTGTTTTCGTTGTGTTCGAGAATGTCGAGCATCGCCGAATCCGCCGATGGGTTCACGGCTTTACCCTGTGCGAGGAGCTGGAACAGGCGGGCCATCTCGTTGGGCGTGGTGACGCCCAGCCCGTATTTGACCGAGCTGTCCATTGCAATGCTCGACACGCGCAGGAACGACTTGGAGTGGATGCGCGTGTCGCGGAGGCCGAGCGAATCCATCTTGTTCCACACTCTTCTGATAATGATGCGGTCAAGCAGAAGGTTGGTCGCAGTGTTGTCGCTGATGGTGATCATCAGCCACGCTGCATCGCGGACCGTGAGGATAGCACCGTTGTGGAGATACTGAGTTACGCCCGATCCCGGAACCTGATCGATTTTGAGAACGGTGATCGGATCGTCGAGCGAGAGCTGTCCCTTGGCGACGAGATCGTAAACCGCGACGAGAATCGGGACCTTGATGAGACTGGCCGTAGGAAACTTTTCGTCGCCGCGGCTGCTCAGGCGAACATTGTTGTCTACGTCAATGACGCTGTAGCCCACGATGCCGTGGTGCGTCGCCGCAATCGAGTCGAGGCGCAGCTTGAGAGCGGCCGTGTCTGCTTTGACGGGGACAAGCTTTGCGGGCGTTGGCCCCTGGGCGGCTATCGTTCTGGAACAGCCAAGCGCCGCCGCAAATGCGGCGGCGCTTGCAATGCTTCGAACTATCTGGATCAGCCGAGCGGGAAGCAACCTGAGGCTTTCTGTTCGGGGGTAAGGACGGCGGTGATCTTCACGCGGAGGGCAATCCGCGCGGTGGTGAGGCGGGCGACTGCGGGAGCGGCCTTCTCCAGAATTTTCTGCACTTCCTCACGGGACTTTCCGGCGGTGGCTGCGGCGCGGGCTTCTTCGAAAGTCGCTTTCACGAGGTCGAGATCTGCCTTGTTGCTTTCGCGGAAGCCGGCTTCGAGTGCCTGAATCTGAGCCTTCTGCGCATCACTGAGCGGCGGGAACTTGTCAGCGCGGCATGCGCGGGGGGAGTGGTCGGCGACCCAAGCGCGCTGCTCTGGAGTGAGAACTGCGCCGATGTCGCTCTTCAGCTTTGCTTCGGCATCGCCGAGGCGTTTTCTCAGATCGGCGCCTTTCTTGAGAATTGCCTCGATTTCAGCGCGGCTCTTCCCGGCTTCGGCGGCCTGGCGAGCTTCGCGGAGGATCGCGCCGAGTGCCTCGCGGTCGGCGCGGGTGGCGGATTCGAAGGCCTGGACGAGAGCTCTGATTTTCGCGCGCTGCTCGTCGGTCAGCTTGATATCGTCGGGCAGGCCGTTGACGAGGCGGTCGTTGTACATGCCCGCATCGTATCCGCCAGCGAGTGTCATTGCGGTTCCGAACGCACCGGCTTCGGCGAGATTCAGATCCACGGTTCGGGGTGAAGTCGAATCGTTGGAGCATGCCGCGAGCGAAAGGGCGGCGATGGAAATCAGAGCGATCCTGCGCATTCATTCCTCCAGGGGTGAGTCGGTCATCGTGGGCGTTGGACGACCGGCCGGACCAAACGTTAAGGACAAACCAGTGTTTCCGCGATGGGCAGGAATGGGGCCCGCTATCCTGGGGATGGGATGGCGGGGGCGTACAAATTGCCAAATCGCCTGTGACACCACGAAAACGGGACAATCCCGGAGGTAGTATGGCAGTTCCTGGCAGGGCGACATTGGCAGCCGGAATGATCCTGGCATTCGCCGCAACCGCGTGCGGAAAGAAGGACACTTCCGCGACAGACTCGGCTGCGTTTTCCGGGGCTAACCGGGCGACGAGCGGTGGCACGGCCGACGGGGGTATTGTCGCGCCCGGCGCGGAATTGAGCGATGCCAATATTGTCTACATGATGGACAATGCAAACAAGCTTGACAGCACGGCCGGCTCAGTTGCGGCGACGAAGGGAACGAGCTCCGATGTGCGTGATTTCGCGAAGCGAATGATGCGTGACCATCACCAGCTTCGGCAGCAGGCACAGGACCTGGCCAGGAGTATTGGCGTGGCGTCTGCCGCTCCGGCAAATGACGACAGCCAGGCGAAGACGGACAAGGCGATGGCGCTTCTGAACGGCGCGGGGAAAGGCAAGGACTTCGACAAGGCCTACATCGACAACGAAGTGGCCGGACACAAGAACGTGCTGGAAATGCTTATCAGAGCTGGAGCTTTGGTGCAGAACTCCGAGCTCAAGAATCTGATTCAGAAGGCCGCGCCGGCTGTGCAG
This sequence comes from Gemmatimonadaceae bacterium, assembly GCA_046593625.1. Classification (GTDB taxonomy): domain Bacteria; phylum Gemmatimonadota; class Gemmatimonadetes; order Gemmatimonadales; family Gemmatimonadaceae; genus UBA4720. Next base: position 15,011 of record JBKJNN010000178.1, read on the forward strand.
GCGCATCTGGATATGGCAGAGTCCATTCAGGCGAAGATGAAATAGCTGTGCTGAGAGGAGTAATTTTCGATGTTGACGGTACGCTCGTAGACAGCAACGATGCGCATACCCAGTCATGGGTGGGAACGCTTCGCGAGGCAGGCTACGAAGTTTCGTTCGATGTCATCAGGTCGATGATAGGGATGGGTGGTGACAAGCTTCTTCCGGCGGCAACGGGGATCGAATCTGATTCGACTCTTGGTAAGCAACTGTCTGATCGCCGCTGGGAGATATTCGAGCGCGATTTTCTTCCTGACCTGCGGCCTACGCCTGGGGCGAGGGCGCTGGTTCAGAGAATAAGCGACGACGGGCTCGACCTGATTGTTGCTACGTCTGCGGGCGGTGATGAGGTTGGCGTGCTGCTCGAGGCGGCGGAAGTCGCTGACCTCATCGATGCCATGACGTCATCCAGCGATGCGGAAGCTTCCAAGCCGGATCCTGACATCGTTCAGGCCGCGGTGAAGAAGAGTGGCCATACCGCAGAAGAGCTAATCATGGTTGGCGACACTCCGTATGATGTCGAGGCGGCGATCGGAGCGCATGTAAAGCTCGTCGCGCTGCTGTGTGGCGGGTGGACGCAGGAGGAATTGTCTGGAGCGGCGGCGATTTACGAGCATCCTGCCGATCTTCTGCGGTGGTACGACTCCTCACCGTTTGC
>JBKJNN010000197.1:0-3572 GCA_046593625.1 Gemmatimonadaceae bacterium
GGGAAGCGCCGCTCAGCATAACAGCTGAGCGGCAGATCGTAACCGCGCAGGCAGGACAAGCTCCGGAAAAAGACTGGGTCATCGTCACTCGGGGCATCAAGCGAGAGTATGACATGGGAGGTGAGATCGTTCGTGCACTGCGCGGTTACGATCTGCCGCTCAGCTGTTATGCTGAGCGGCGCTTCCCGAGTTGTTTCCATTACGATTTCTTGGCCTCTCCCTTCTTCTTGTCGGCAGGCTCGGTGCTCTTTACTCGGGCCCCATCCTTAAGGTCGCGAATTGCCTGGTAGGTTCCGCCGACGATTTTGTCTTTCTCCTTGAGACCGGAGACGACCTCGAAGTACTTCTCGCCGGCTATACCAACCTTTACGGGCTTGAACGTGACTTTGTTGTCGGCGCCGATCGCGAAGACGCCTTCAACATCGCGCTTTCCGACCTGTTTGTCGGATTGCTTTTTCGCGAGCGTAACGGCGCCGCTGTCCAGCTTGGCAAGGGAGTCTTCACGCACCGTCAAAGCGATGATTGGAATCGACAGGACATTGTGGCGCGTGTCAGTGATGATCTTGGCAGTCGCCGAGAAGTCCGGCCGAGTCGTCGGTGGTGCATTCATGAGCTGGATTGTGACTTCGTAATCGATCGCCTGATCTGCGGGACTGCCTGCTCCACCGCCCACGCCGGCCTTGATGGAGCTGTTGGAGATCTCGGAAACGCGGCCGACGAAAGTCGTGTCGGGAAACGCGTCGATCTGCACCACCGTTGAATCGCCGATCGAGATGCGTGACACGTCTGTCTCGTCGACCTTTACCTTGGTCTCGAGCAGGCTCATGTCGCTGATCGTGAGCAGTGTTGCTGCATCCTTGTTCAGCGTGCCCATGATCGCCGTCTCACCCTCACGAACGTTCAGTCGCGTTACGCGGCCGCTCATCGACGCGAAGATCGTCGTCTTCGCGAGAAGGCTCTGCGCATCTCGAAGCGACGCTTGCGCTTGTGCGATGCCATTCTGCGCAGACTCGAGCTGACCCGCAGCGACTTCTACCTGAGTCTTTAGCTGCTCGACCTGCTCGTCAGAGACGAGAGTCGGGTTCTGCTTTTTCAGCTCGAGAAGTCGGTTGTAGTTCCGCCGCGCCTGATTTAGCGTGGGTCTCGCTGTCGAGGCCTGCGAGCGCGAGCTCGCTACAGCGGCCGCTGCGCGCTCTGCAGCCGCGCGATACTGCGAAGCGTCTATCTCGAGAAGGAACTGGCCCTTCGTGACGAGGTCGCCTTCCTTCACGGAGAGCCGAACAATGCGGCCGGTGATGTCGGACGCGAGGTCGACCTTCGTGTGCGGCTGAACCTGACCGCTCGCGGTTACGGAAGCCACGAGGTCACGCTTCTCGACCTGCTCGATGCGGACTTCAGTTGCCTTGTTGCGGCCTTTGGCAGCGCTCAACACCCCGACCAGAACGATCGAGACTATGATCGCGCCGCCAACTCCCCATTTCGTGCGCTTGGACATTTTTGGTTTCCGTTATCTGATTGGACGGCCGACTGCGCTTTCGAGCGCCGCGAACGCCTTGTGGTAGGCAAAGATTGCATTGATGCGATCACTTTCCGCCCGCTCGTAGGCAGCGCGAGCGTCAGTGACATCGACGAGGTTCACCGCACCGCTTCTGTAGCGGTCCTGCGTGAACTTGAGCTCCAGTCTCGCCTTCGCCGAGTTCTGCGTCTGGAGAGCGGCTGTCTTTGCCGCGGTGTTGAGCGTGAGGTACGCGGCCGTCACATCCGCGACTAGGCCAAGCTCGGCCGACCTGACGTTGAAACGCGCATCGTCACTCGACGCCAGAGCCTCCTGCACACGCTGCTCGCGCGCGAATCCGTCGAACAGGGGCAAAGAAAGTGTCGCCGAGATCGACTTGGGTGAGTTCTGGAAGTTCAGAGGGAACTGCCTGTTGTCACTTCGAAGACTCGCCGCCTGCGCGTCTGTGAATGTGATCGCCTGGCACGCGGACAGCTGATTGGGAAGCTTGAGGGCTGCGCGAACTTCTTCGGTGCGTATGCACGCGGCCTGCGACGACGCGCTCTGCGCTGAAGCCTGCGAAATCAGGAAATTCGGGTTTGCATACGAATACGTATAGCCCGAGATGCCTGTGTTGATGCTCAGTGTTGGCGAGTATTCGCTGCGGCTTCGCTTCACGTTGAGGTCGGCAACCTTGAGTCTGGATCTATAGGAAAGGATGGCCGGATTCGCCTGGCGTGCCGACGCGAGCAGCTCCGCGATCGGCGGCGGATCGACGAATGCGCCGAACTGCGTAGTGAGCGTTACGTCTGCAGGCTTTTCCACCCCAAGCAGAAGGAAGAGACGCAGCTTTTCGATCTCGATGAGGTCCCGCGCCTCGATAACCTGCACCTCGTTTTGCCCGACCGTGACTTCCGCCCGACTCACGTCGAGCTGAGTGCCAGAGCCGACAAGCGCGCGGGCTTTCGCGAGTACCAGCTGGCTCTGCGCAGCGACAAGGAGAGTATCCTGAAGGGAAGCTCTTGCCTGCGACTGCAATACCGCGAGGTACTGTTGCGTCACGTCAGCGCGAAGTTTCAGCGCGCTCCCGGTGATATCCGCTTCGACCGCGTCGCGATTCGCGCGCTGAAGCTTCGGGGTGATGAACGTTGCGCGATTCAGGCGATAGCCGATTCCGATCTGGTAGCTCGACTGATTCACATCCGAGCTTGCTCCCAGGCTTGTCCCGCCGAAGATCTGACGGCCGCCCTGCTGGCGCTGCGCGTTGAAGCTGGCGTCGGCGCTGGGCAGAAGCTGACCCTGAGCGGAACGAACTGCGGCGTCCGCCGTCCGCCGATTGTTGACTGTGGCCAGATGATTCGGATTGTTGCGACGCGCGAGGTTTAATGCTTCATCCAGCGACAAGTTCGCCGTCGCACCATTGCTAGCCGGAGCGGCTCCCTGAGCCGCCAGTGCTCCCGGAATCAGGAGAGCGAAAACAAGACACAAACGCATTTGCATTATTGGGTAGCGGGGTAGAGTCAAGTCAACGTACGGGGGTTGTCTGGAACGGGTTTCAGCGCAGGCGCTAGCCAGTGAGGGCAGGCGCAAGAAAAATCCGGTCGCTTATGCGTGAACGGATACGCTCATAGAGAACTCGGCCTTTTTCGGCGGTGGCGAGAGTCGGCCGTCCAATCGACCCAGCGCTGTTTCCCGGGACTTTCAAAGTGCCACGGCGGTAACGCCGCAGTGATTCACGGGACATCATATAGTCTCGTGCGAATTCGATGTGTACCATTTCAGGAGCAATGTGAAGCATGATGGAAGTGTCGACTTCATCTCCATGCATCGCTTCAGTCTGGCCTTCGAGCAGCTCGGAAAGGTTGACGGCATAGATGTCCACGACGCGAACTCGAGCGCCTGCAGTGATGACCGTGGCAAGTGCTTCCTGGTGTGGATCGTGCCCGTGCGCCGTCAGCAGAATAAACTCCTTGAACCCGGTTGCCTCCCATGAATCGAGAAGGTCGTTTAGGGTCCTGTGAAGAGTCTTCTTTCTGACTGATGCGTTCCCGGTGAATCCTCGCTCCGTTTCGACATT
>JBKJNN010000064.1:0-7825 GCA_046593625.1 Gemmatimonadaceae bacterium
GCCTCTCCGCCATCGGAGACATTGTCAGCCAGATAAACTCGGCCGGAGTTCCCACGGAGCGTATAGTGCTATTGGGTTTCTCGCAGGGCGCCTGCCTGGCAACGGAATACGCCGCCCGCAATGCGATGCGTTATGGCGGTCTCGCTGTGCTGAGTGGTGGACTGATCGGTCCTGACGACACTCCTCGCGACTACGCCGGCTCGTTCGACGGGACTCCCGCTTTCATGGGATGCAGCGACGTCGACTTTCACATTCCGGCTGTGCGTGTGACAGAGTCTGCGCTCGTGCTAAAGCGTATGGGAGCCAATGTAAACGTCAAGCTCTATCCTGGAATGGGCCATATGGTGAGCGACGACGAGATTGCACAGGTGCGCCTCATAATGGAACAGGCAGCCGGAATTGCCGGCTGAGACAACTTTTCCGCAGCGGTGACGTACTGCCATTATCGTTAGCGGTGAGAAGGCCCCACTGCTGAATTTGCCTCCAGAGACAAATTGACCGACAAACCGGGAAAGAAAATCAATTATCAGCGCGCCTGGTCCGAAGCGCGCGAGCTGGTGTGGCGACACAGGCGCTCGCTCACCATCGGGTTGCTTCTGATGCTTGTGAACCGGCTGTCCGGGCTGGTTCTGCCAGCGAGCTCCAAGTATCTGATCGACGAAGTGCTCGCAAAACACCGCGGTGACCTGCTCGTCTGGATCGCACTCGGAACAGCCGTGGCAGTTCTTATCCAGGCTATCACGACCTTCGCGCTCTCGCAGGTGGTGAGCGTGGCCGCCCAGCAGGCAATTGCCGACATGCGAATGAACGTGCAGAAGCACGTTCTGCACCTTCCCGTCTCCTATTTCGATTCGACGAAGACAGGCGTGCTGATCTCGAGGATCATGAGCGACGCCGAAGGTGTGCGGAATCTGGTGGGAACAGGTCTCATACAACTCGTCGGCGGACTTGTCACCGCCGTGATTGGCATTGGAGTCCTGTTCGCGCTGAACTGGCATCTCACCGCGATTGTCCTTGTGGTACTGCTGACATTTGGCGGCCTCATGGCCATGGCGTTCGCGCGGCTCCGTCCAATCTTCCGCGAACGAAGCGTCATCAATGCCGAAGTGACCGGCCGGCTGGCGGAGTCTCTTGGCGGCGTCCGCATCCTCAAGGTATACGTCGCGGAAGGCCGCGAGGAGAAACTGTTCGGCGAAGGCGTTATGCGCCTGTTCGACAACGTCAGAAAATCCATCACGGGGACGTCACTTGTCGCTGCCGGTGCTGCACTCATCATCGGTGTCATCGGCGTTGTCATGATCATCGTCGGCGGGCGCGCAATTCTCGACGGCACGATGACACTGGGCGGTCTCGTGATGTACATCTTCTTCATTGGCCTGGTTGCCGCGCCCCTCATTCAGATTGCATCCGTCGGCACGCAGATCAGCGAGGCGTTCGCGGGGCTCGACCGCATTCGCGAGATACGTGACATGGCTACCGAAGACGAGCAGGACGAGGAGCGTCAGCCCATGCCGGAAATCGATGGACGTGTTGAGTTCCGCAACGTCAGCTTTTCATATGTGCCGGGTGTCCCCGTATTGAACGACGTCTCCTTTTCGTCCTCGGCGGGCTCGACCACGGCGCTCGTCGGATCGAGCGGCTCGGGAAAGAGCACGCTCATTGGCCTGGTTATGGCCTTCAATCGGCCGGAGACAGGTGACATAAGTGTCGATGATCGCGATCTGTCTACGGTTCGGCTTCGGGACTATCGCTCGCAGCTCGGGGTCGTCATGCAGGACAATTTCCTCTTTGACGGAACCATCCGGGACAATATTTCCTTCGCCAGGCCGGACGCTACGTACGAAGAAGTGCGCGAGGTGAGCAGGATCGCCCATTGCGATGACTTCATAGAGCAGTTCGGGCAGAAGTACGAAACCATTGTTGGCGAGAGGGGTGTTAAGCTGTCGGGTGGGCAGCGCCAGCGCGTAGCCATAGCGCGAGCGATTCTGGCAGATCCCAGAATACTGATTCTCGATGAAGCCACGTCCAGCCTGGACAGCGAGAGTGAAGCGATGATTCGCGATGGTCTCCAGTCGTTGAGACGCGGCCGCACCACCTTCGTGATTGCGCACCGGCTCTCGACGATCGAGAGTGCAGATCAGATTCTGGTGTTGGAGGAGGGACGAATCGTGGAACGCGGAACGCACAGCGAATTGATCGCATTGAGCGGTCGGTACCGTCAACTCTACGATAAGCAGTACGGCATGGAACGCGATCGGTTCATAAACCCAGGCGAGGATTTCACTCCTGAGAGTGAGTCGGCTCGCGATGCAATCGATGCAGTCAAACCCGCAACTGGATCACTGTAAAATGTCAGGAACTCGCAGGTCAGTGGAAATGCGTGTCTTCACCGCCGGAGCCCTTCTCGCTGCTGCGTTCGGATGCGGCGGGCCGGATGCGGCTGCACCTGTTCCGCCGGGCGGGTCTCCGCCTGCCACTTCGAGCCCTGCGACTCTCGGTGTACTGGGGCAGGGAACCGTTTCCGAGCGATACACGGCCGAGTTGTGGATTGACGGCACGACGGCGTATACGACGACGTGGGGGGCGCGCACTGCCAACGGAATACAGTCGCGCGGAAATGCTGTGAAGATCTGGGATGTCTCCAACGCTAAGCCATCCCTCCTCGATTCCATCATCATCGCAGACGCCACGACTCTCAGCGACGTGCAGGCCACCGAAGACGGGCGCTACCTGATCGTTTCTACTGAGAGCATCGGATCTATTCACATCTTCGACATCCGGATTCCGTCCAAGCCGGTGCTGATAACGAAGTTTCAGAACGCGGATATCCAGAACGGTGTTCACACGGCTGAAGTGCAGCCGGTCGGCGGGCGACTGTACGCGTTTCTTTCAGTGGATCCAAAGGGTGCCGAACCAGCGCGACTGGTCACAGTTGATATCACGACGCCATCATCGCCCGCGATGGTTTTTTCACGGGTTATGGGAACTCCCTTCGTTCACGATGTGTTTGTGCGGGATGGAATCCTGATGGCTGCCCTCTGGACGGACGGCATTACCATCTTCGACATCGGCGGGGGCGGCAAGGGGGGAACTGTCGCAAATCCTGTGCAACTCGGAACCTTGAAAACCACCGGCGGAAGGGCGCACAACATCTACTGGTACAAGGAACCCGCGACTGGTGTGGCGCGGTATGCATTCGTGGGCGAAGAAGGCCCCGGCAGTATTGGTTCCTCATCTGTTGGCGACATTCATGTGGTGGACGTGAGCAACATGGCCAATCCACGCGAAGTCGCATTTTTCAATGTTCCGGGAGCGGGCGCACACAACTTCTCTCCTGACGAACAGAGCGGCATACTGTACGCGGCGTTTTACAATGGCGGTGTCCGGGCGTTGAACATCAAGGGCGATCTCGGAACGTGTACCGCCGCACAGAAGGCAGCAGACGGAAGGTGCGACCTGGGCAAGATGAATCGGGAGGTAGCGAGCGGGCCGGTTTCACTGCCCTCCGCCGTATACATATGGGGAGTGCATTATACCGGCGGAAAACTCTACGCTTCCGACATGCTCAACGGTCTGCTCAGACTTTCGTCAGCGCCGTAATCGAGATAGGCCATTTCGCGGAGCCGCCGTACGCGCTCGCGGAGTGGCGGATGGGTCGCCATCAGGTTGGCGAATCTTCCTTCCCGGTCATCCCATGGCGAATGGTACGGATCGGAAATGCAAAGTTGCGATGAGCTCTTGGGAATGGCCTTCGGTTTGATTGTCGAACCCCCGATCTTTGTCAGCGCTTCAGCAAGAGCATTTGGATTGCGCGTGAACTGAGCGCTCATCGCGTCGGCCAGGAATTCACGCGACCTTCCCACCTTCATTGCGACGAAGCGAGTAACAAGTGGCGCAATGGCCCAGCTGATTACCCAGACGACAAGCAGCACCACCACCAGCACGCCAGCACCGCCACTGTCCCGGTTAGATCTCGATCTGCCCCGGCCACCGCTGAACCGCATGACGCGTGTGGCGTTGTGCATCATGGCAATCATTCCAACGAGTGCGGTCAACAGTGTCATGAGTCTCACATCGTAGTTCACGATATGACCCATCTCGTGCCCGACAACCGCCTGTAGCTCTTCGCGGCTGAGAAGCTCGAGCGCGCCCTCGGTGACGGCGATGTGCGAATCCTCGGGCTTGACCCCGGTAGCAAAAGCATTCGGCGCATCGTCCGGCACGATCCATACGTGCGGCTTTCGTGCGCCCGCTGCGATAGACATCTCTTCCACAACGTTGACGAGGCGCTGCTCGGCGTCGTTTTCGGGCGTTGTCACCTCGCGCGCCCCGGTGGTCTTGATGAGCATCGTTGCGCCGAAGCGATAGCCGGACCACGCGACAGCGCCCGCAATCGCGAGCATCAGCAGTCCAATTCCGGGAAAGACGTGCAGGCCGTAGCCGTTCTGCGCCGCAGAATCTCTACTCGCAAGGTACCAGATGAGGTCTCCGCCAAATCCCAGCCACGCGACGAAGACGATAAATCCTGCCACCAGGCGGCGGCTGGCTTTCCTGTTCGCCTCCTGCTGGACGAACAGGTTGCCACCGTTGCTCATTTATCCGGAGCGCCAAGTGAAAGATCCACCTGGGGGACCGCTCGTTCGGATTCTTCGGTGATCTCCCACAATGTCGCGGGTGACGCACCTGCCATTCCCGCGAACAGCATCGTCGGGAAAGTCTGCTGCGCTGTGTTGTACTGCGTCGCTGTGTCGTTGTAGAGCTGCCGGGCGAAGCCAATCTTGTTTTCGGTCGCGGTCAACTCTTCCTGGAGTTGCGCGACGTTCCCGGTTGCCTTGAGGTCAGGATATGCCTCGACCACGACGAGCAACCTGGAGAGCGCGCTCGTCAGTTGGGTTTCCGCCTGTGCCGTGGCGGCGACGTTCCCGCTGCTCGATGCGGCTATCGCCTGGTTGCGCGCCGCAACTACCGATTCGAGAGTCTCCTTCTCGAAATTCATCGCGCCCTTCACCGTGTTGATCAGGTTCGGGATAAGGTCGTGCCGCCGTTTCAGCTGGACATCGATCTGCTTCCAGGCATTGGCTACCTGGTTTTTCAGGGATATGAGGCGATTGTAGCCGCTGATGCCCATAAAGACGACGACGACGATGAGTCCAAGGAGTAGAATGCCGAACATGAAACCCCTCCCGTATGATGTAGACCGGCGTCAGCGCGAGTGAAGGACTCGGAGACTGTTAAAAAATACTATTCCCACCGGTTGTAGCTATTGATAAACCTACTGCGCGGGCGCAGGTTGGTCCCACGTCAAGCATTCGGCGAAACGCCACCGTCTTTCGACTTTCTCGACCAGCCCTGCCCACACACACTACGCAGCATTGCCGCCGTACGTTTCGGGTCGTCGCATGCGCCGGGCTTGCCTCGCTCGCCTGGGCCTGCGAGTCACGGCTGGATGTGGATGCGCCAGCGCCTGCGATGCTGGCGGATATCGACACAATGCCGGCCCTGCCGACGTCCACACTCGACATCCCCCTGACCTACGACCTCTCTCCGGTGGTAAGTGAGCTCGAGAAGGCAGTGCCGCGAAAATTCGGCAACATCGACGAGCGGATTCAGCTGTCGAACAAGCGAATGCATATCGCCTACGAGGCAACGCGCGAACCGTTTACTGTCTACATGAACGGGCAGACAGCCAACATCTCCGCAACCGTTCACTACAAGGGCCGCGGTTGGTACGATCCGCCGATCGGCCCGGAGATCTCCAGTTCCTGCGGGATAAATGACGAACGCCCGCGAGCCCGGATTTCGCTGGCGTCGAATCTTCGAATAACACGCGAGTGGCGGCTGCGGGGCTCGACAAGCGTTGGGCGCGTCGTTCCGTTCAGCGAGGAGTCTCGCGACCAGTGCCGGGTTACTGCCTTCAAGATCGATGTGACTGACCGCGTCCTTACCGCGACGAAAGACGCCATCGAGAAGCAACGGCCTTTGATCGATCGGAAGATCGCTTCGGTAGATATTCGCTCGCGATTTCAGGAATGGTGGCACCTCCTGGAACAGCCCATTCCGCTCACCGACAGCGTGTGGCTGCTGATCCGGCCATCGGCAGTTCGCATGGGCGAAACCGTGGGTGTCCGCCGTACACTCGTAACCGCGCTCGGTTTTTCGGCATCCCCAGTCGTCGTCACAGGTTCACGCCCTCCGCCCACGGTAACTCCGCTCCCGCCGCTCTATCCGGCCGCAGTAGGAGACGGCCTCCACATTCTCCTCGAAGGCGTCGTCGGCTACGACGTCGCCACGCAACTTCTTCGCAAGCACCTTAACGGTCGCAAGATCGAAGCGGCCGGACAGACTCTACAGGTAAATGACGTGCGCCTGTTCGGAATAGGCGGCGGGAAACTGGCGCTCGAGGTCCGATTCACCGGCCGCGCCAAGGGACATATCTATTTTGTCGGCACGCCGCGTTACGATGCCGCGACAAATGAGTTGTTCGTTCCCGACCTCGACTACGATGTAGGCTCCGCCAGCCTGCTGGTGCAGGGCGTGGAGTGGGTCAAGCACGACGACGTGCGTGATTTCTTTCGCGGACAGGCACGCTGGTCGGTGGGTGACATAATGCAGACGGGCAAGGCACAGTTGCTCGCAGGTCTCAATCGCGATCTTGCACCCGGAGTTCGGCTGACCGCCGATGTCACGCGCGTGCAGGGTCTTTCGGTGCGCGCGAGGCGCACTGCCATCCGCCTGCGCGCCCAGGCGGATGCAAACGCACAACTAACCGTAAAACAGACCAAATGAAACAGGACGAAGGACTCATCAGAGCGGTTGGCGTACGCGGCCTCACGGCTGGCATGATCAACTATACAATCGGCGCTGGAATCTTTGTTCTCCCCGCGCTGGTCGCGGCAAAGGTCGGCGGAGCGGCTTTCCTCATCTACGCGATTTGCGCCGTAGCAATGGGGCTCATCGTCCTCTGCTTTGCGGATGCAGGCAGCCGCGTGTCGCTTTCGGGTGGCACCTACGCTTACGCGGAGGTTGCGTTTGGACCATTCATCGGGTTCATCGTCGCAGTCTCGCTATGGTTCGGTGCAAACGTACTTGCCAGTGCCGCAGTGGCGAACGTTTTCATGGATACGCTCGCCGTCCTGGTTCCCGGAGCCGGCTCGCCTGTAGCACGTGCCTCGATACTCTTTCTCGCATACGCCGCGTTTGCCGCAGTCAACATCCGCGGCGTGAAGATGGGAAGCGGCTTGGTACAGTCGGTAACGCTTGCGAAACTGGCTCCTCTGCTCGTCCTCGTCGTAGTTGGACTATTCGCGGTCAAAGCGAGCAACCTCGTGTGGCCAGGGATGCCCGACACCGGTGAGATAGCCCGCACAACAGTCATTCTGATCTTCGCATTCCTCGGCATCGAGTCAGCGCTTACACCAAGCGGCGAGGTCAAAGATCCGGCGCGTACAGTGCCGCGCGCAATTTTCTCGACGCTCGTGCTGGTAACTCTGCTCTACATGGCCATCCAGTTCGTTTCGCAGGGCGTACTCGGCGCCGACCTCGCCACGAACACGGCAGCACCACTGGCCGAGACTGCCAAGCGAGTTGTTGGGAATGGCGGGCAGATGCTCGTGCTGATCGGAACGGCAATATCCACATTCGGCTATGTGGCTGGCGATATGTTGTCGGCGCCGCGCGGACTTTACGCGATGGGTCGTGACAACCTGCTCCCGGCCCCGCTCGCGAGAATCAGCGAGAAGTTCAGAACGCCCTACATCGCAATCCTGGTTCATGCCGCGTTCTGCGCAGTCTTTGCCATCTCCGGGAGCTTTGCCGGCTTGATGGT
>JBKJNN010000059.1:0-10721 GCA_046593625.1 Gemmatimonadaceae bacterium
TGTGAAATAGAGAGTATCTGTAGCGATCACGCTTCCGCGCGAGTCCCGGTAGGTCTCCACCCTCAGCTCGAGATCTCTCCACGCTCCGTCAATCATGTACCGCGATGGATGCTCGGGACGATCTACCTTTTCGGAGTAGTAATCGTTGACGTCAGATCCAGTGTTGGTAAAGGTCCACGCAACGTCGCGGTTAAAACCGATGACGACACCAGGCATTCCGGGAAACCCGGCACCCGCAACGTCCAGTTTGCCGGGGACGACGATGTGCATCTCATACCAGACTGAAGGCAGCGTGAGGTCGAGATGGGGATCACCCGCAAGCAGCGCGTGACCGCTGAAAGAGCGCGAAGGTGCTACAGCCCAGTTGTTACTACCAATCGCATCGGGAGAAACCGATCTGTCGGGCACTCCGAGTGCAGCCAGAAGTCGCTCCCGCTGCCACACGGCCGAGCGAGCCTGCGCGTCCGGCGCACCCGGGGGTGGCAGCTCAGTAAAATCGTATCTGGGCGCCTTCTGGCCGTTCGGCTGTATGGGCTCCTGGATCGGACTGTTGACCGGAAACAATGCATCGGCCGCAATGCTTCCAACGAGCGCCTGTGCTCGAAGTCGCCTTAGCGTTGCATCGTTGAAGCCGAGCGTCAGTGTCATTCTCGACAGGAAATACAGAGAATGGATGGGCTCCCATTTTATTGGTTTCGCATTCAGCAGCCGGTATTCCAGGGGCAGGTCGCGGGGACGCATTTGCGAGATCCATGCGTTGACTCCATCCGCATACGCCTCCATCGCCAGCCATGCCGGGGAGTTGTGATCGTAGGCCGCCGCTTTCCGTTCGGCGCTCCATGCAAGGCCGAGCGCCCTCGCTTCACGATCGGTTTCCAGTGCGGGCGGTCCGGCCCACTCCGTCAGCCTGCCTGCTGCTGCGCGCGTCTGCGTCTCCATCTGGAACAGTCTATCCCGCGCTACAATGTAGCCGAGGGCTCGCCAGGCATCGCTTTCACTGGTGGCAAAAACGTGGGGTACGCCACGATCGTCGAAGACCACCTTTACGCTGTCCTTCACGCCGGGAATCCGCGCAGTCTGGCGGCCTGGAAAGTTCGTCGCAGCAGCTGAGGCCCACACCCCATTTGATGGATCGAGGAGTGGGCCGATTGGTGGCAGTTGTCCGATTTTTCTAAAACCCGCGAACAGCAGAACTGCCAGCAACAATGCCGGCAGCGCTGCTGACAGAACGCGGCGCATCAGGGGCGCTTGATCGAAACCGGGCTTACCATCACGTGGAGATTGTGATTGACTCTGAGGCCCGCGATTCCGTCAAGCGGCAGGCCGGCCTTGCTTACCGAGGCCACCTGCGTTCCGTTCACCATCAGCTTGAGCGCATCGCTGGTAACCTGAGCCGAGAGTTCGTATCTCGCCTTTCCAGCGCCATCTGCCTTCGGGATATCGGGGCTGGCGGTCCACTTGATCACGTCACGCGTAGCCGCTCCCTCGCGAACCTTGATGGCCATGTCGCCGGTTCCGCGAACGAGGAAATAGGTATATGCGAGTTCGGGCTTATCGAGGTCGCGCCCGCCGATGAACAAGCCGAACGCTTCAGGATGCGCGGGGGCCTCGAGCTGCTCGATGGTCGCCGATGCAGTGTAGTTACCGGTCGCAACATCCCTGGCCGCGTAGACGATGTGCGCAGGACCTGTGGTGACTTCCCAGTCGCTGCCTTTCGTCGTGTATTTCGCGCCGCTGATATTCGCGTCAGCCTTGTCTGTCCTTGCGGTATAACCGGCCGGCAGCGCGCCACCGCCGGCGTCGCGATCAGCGTCTTCGTTCATTGCACCTGCGGTCGGCATCGCCGCGGCACCCGACGTATCGGCTTCGGGAGCTTTTTCCTTGACTGCGCAGGCGATCACAGCGAGCAGCGCTGCGAGAATTCCAATCTTCTTCATTTCGATCTCCGGAAAGTTGAACGTCACGTAATAATAAGGATCAGCGTCCCCGCTTGATGCCCCGCTCGGCGATGTTGTCGATTGCCTCTGGCCAGATTGCCTTCACGAGCATGGCGAGCCGGGCGCGCGGCGTCATGATAACTTCGCGCTTCCGGGCCGCAGCTGCTTCGATGGTGCGTCGCGCGCATTCCTGCACGGTCATGATTCTCGTCTTGGATACGGGCCGGGTGCCCAGCGGTTTACCGTCGGGGCCAAGAGCTCGCTTCGCAATGTCAGTCTCGACGAACCCGGGATAGATCATCGTCACGCTGATGCCATTTTCCTTCAACTCGATCCGAAGCGAATCGAAAAAACCGGCCATCGCGTGCTTGGTGCCGGCATACAGCGTACGGGTTGGGACGCCGTTCTTTCCGGTCAGACTCGAGATGGCAACGAGCCTGCCCTTTGTTTTCTTGAGGTGCGGAAGAGCGTACCACGTGCAGTACACACTTCCGAAATAATTGATCGCGGTAATACGCTCGATCGCATGAATGTCGTGCAGCTCATCGAACCGGGCGTGCATGCTGATTCCGGCGTTGTTGATCACCGTGTCAATGCGTCCGAATTCTGTTATGGCCGCATCTATGAGACGGCTGCACTGATCGCGATCTGACACGTCCGTGGGAACAGCGATAGCGCTGGCGCCGAGCGAACGACACTCTCCCGCGACTGAGGCGAGCGCGTCTTCGCTGCGCGCAGCGAGAACAAGAGATGTCCCCGCTTGAGCGAGCTGGAGTGCGATCTCCTTTCCGATGCCCGCGGAGGCACCGGTTATGACGGTGACGTTATCTCTGAAAACCGAGTTGGCCATGGGCGCCGAAGATAGGCGCCGTCTGTCGGAACGCTAGTGACTCTTTGTCTTTGACTGATGGGTTACAGTTGCCTGGGCAATTTCCCTGGCTAGCCGATCGAGCACCATCTGGAGTGTCTCGGCCTGTTGGGTCAGCACAACCTGGGCGGCGCTTACCGCGTTCTTTGCGACACTGAGCGCGGCCAGTTTTACGGCCGGATCCTCGCTGGCCTTGCGGACCGCTTCCTGTACTGCGATCGCCAGTTCCTGCGCTGCCTGCTCGACCGCCTTTACCGGGATCGAGTCAGTGTTGATCTGCGAAGCAGCCTTGCTTGCGGGAGCGGGCGTTGTCCGTGCCGTCTCCTGGGCTGAGGCCGGCGAGGCGGTCCAGATTGCTGCGACCACTACGGCCGAAGCAAGAATAGAGCGATGGAGAGAAGTCATGCGAGTAACCCCAGGGAGAGAGAACGACGCCAGTGAGCTTTGACTGCTACCCCGTTGAGCGGCGGCTGAGCCAGTGCGTCAGTTTTTCGACACCGAGACCCCTCGAAAGGGTTTCTCCCGGCACCAGGCCAGTTACCGCTTGGCGACCTTTCTCGTGGAGCTCTTTTTCGAGCGTGACGACTTTGACTTTCGCTTGGACGACGCGACCTTGACCCTGGTGGACCAGCGTGCCCGGGAACCGCGCACATCGATGTGGGCAAAAGGACCGTGAGAGCCGGAAGAATGGTACAGGCCTGTGCCGCCGACGAGTTCGGGGTACTGGCTCTCAACGCGCTCAACGGACGCGAGGATCACGCGTGTGTCCTTGAAGTCCACACGGCCATCCCCATTCAGGTCGTCCATGCGTCCGTCCTGATTGCTGTCGATGAAAATGTCAGCTGCGTCGCCGAACTGGTGGCGGCTGTCGCGCGCCCGCCCGCTGCCGTCACCGAGAGCGAGATTGTACTGCGGTGTACGGAATCCGGAGAGGACCTGGACATTGCGCGCCGGGATGCCGTGATCTTCAAGATCGAGAATGACCAGTTCGAGCTTGTCGAGCAGCGCTTCCCGCAGGACGAGGTACTTGGGCCAGACGTTCGCCTGGTCGTGCGTGAGAAAATCCTTGAGGCGGAAATGCTCCGAGATCCTCGTGTTTTCATTTTCCCGAGTGACTTCGATGAAGCCCGCCGGGTTCTCATATGCTTCTGAGGTAGTCCGACCCCTTTCTTCGGGCCAGAATCCAACTTTATAGGAACCGACTGATCCGGCAATCTTCTCGCCGAAGGATCGCATGGTTATCATCGAGAACTGGCCGACACCGCTCGCGCCTGCGATCTCCTGGATCTGTGGAAGGACCCTGGATGTATACGCGAGATTTCCTGCCAGGATCGGGATCTGAAGCGAGTGTGGCGGGAGTATGAAGCGGGCAAGCAGCTTCCCACTCTTTCCTGCCAGGTGTCCAACAACATTGCGAAGGCTGCCGGAATCAACGACTGCGAGTTTCGCGAGCGCAGCAACCTCTGGATTGACTGAAACCTGGGCGGACAGGTTCGACGGAGCCGCCACCAGTCCGATGGCGAAAATTGAAACAAGTGCGGCGCTTGAACGTCCGCGACAACCGAGAGCTTTCATCGACAGGCCTCATCGGTAGCCCGACGAGCATGGCAGGACAATCCTGCTTTAGCCTCGTGGCTTTGCGTCGCCGTCTTTCGACGGGTTTGCCGTAAAAACCGTTCGCCCCGGGCTATCTGCGCCGGGAAGTCGTGCTGCATTCTACTGACTGACGAGGTCTCAGTTGGTCACGCCGCCGATGAGCCCGTCCCCCCTCAAAAACCGGGACGAGCAACGTAACCCCCAAGTCGCCATCGCGACAGAACAATCTGCCCGAACTGGAAAATTTCTTTACAGGCTGCCGTTAACCGCGCCCAACCCCGCCCTAGGTACATGTAATCAGGCCTGCTATCGACACCGCGCAGGTCCTCGATGTGAGGGTGTGCGATGCTGAGGCGTTCCAGTTTGCGGGCGGGCCGGGTACCGAGGTAGCTGTAACGGTGACGTTCTGGGAGGGCACGAACCCCTGGGCGGCACCATTGCCGGAGAAATAGAGCCCGGAGCTGTCCGCTGCGAATGATTCCTCGAACGTGGCAAGGTTTCGCAGGTCCGACTTCATCGCCGCCAGATATGCTTTCTCTTTGGTATTGGCGAACTTCGGGATTGCTATGGCGGCCAGAATTCCGATGATGACGACTACAATGAGGAGTTCGATCAGCGTGAAGCCGGGTCTGGGCCGAGCTGTCGAACCGGCGCTGGAACAACGGGCGTTGATTTGCATTGGACGTCCTGCTTGAAGGGTGATCACCACTGCGGACCCGCAGATTCGGGTATTTCGCAGGGAGGGACGATCACTCCCCGAGCGTTTGGGAGCGGCATTGTTCTCACGCCCGAAGTATTTTTCCAGCGCCGAACTGATTGCAGAAACCCATAGCGAGTAACTGAATGCTTCTTGCCGTACCGAAGGAGATCGTCCAGGGAGAGCGACGCGTTGCCCTCGTCCCAGAAGTAATCCCGCAGCTGATCAAGCTTGGTCACACTGTCGTGATCGAAAACGGCGCGGGTGAAAGAGCGGGTTTTGTGGATAAGGCCTATGCAGACGCCGGGGCCTCTCTTTCCGCTGATGCGGCTACTCTCTATAGAGATGCCGACGCAATCATCAAGGTTCAGCGCCCCGCCGCAGCCAGCCCGCTGAACGAATTGTCGCTGTTCCATGAGGGCCAGTTTCTGATCGGCCTGCTTCAGCCCGCCGGAGACGTCAGGTTTTTCCGCGACATCGCCGAGCGCGGCGTCAGTGCGATCAGCATGGAACTGGTTCCACGAACGACACGTGCGCAAATGATGGATGTCCTTTCATCTCAAAGCACGGTCGCCGGATACAAGGCGGTCCTCCTCGCTGCCACTTCGCTTCAAAAATTCTTCCCGATGCTGATGACGGCAGCTGGTACTGTCCGGCCTGCGAAAGTCCTCGTGATCGGCGCTGGCGTCGCCGGGCTTCAGGCGATTGCAACAGCCCGCCGGATTGGAGCAGTAGTCGAAGCCTTCGACACGCGCCCAGTTGTGAAGGAGCAGGTACAGTCACTCGGCGCGACTTTCATTGAACTGGATGTAGGCGATCACAGCGCACAGGACGCAGGTGGTTATGCGACAGAACTCGCTGAAGAGCATATCGCGCGTGAAAAGGAGTTGATCCACGAACGCGCAAAACTCGCGGATGTGATCATCACCACCGCGCTCATTCCGGGCAAGCCTGCACCTCTACTCGTGACCGCCGAAACGGTGAAGGCGATGAAGCCCGGCTCCGTGATCGTAGACCTTGCAGGCGAGCAGGGGGGCAACTGCGAGCTGACTCAACCAGGCGTGACTTCCGAACAGTTCGGAGTGACCATCATCGCGCCGCTGAATATCGCGAGTGAACTGGCCTTTCACTCGAGCCAGATGTACGCCAAGAACCTCGCCGCGCTCCTCACACTGATAACCCATGAAGGACAGCTGAAACTCGACATGAACGACGACATCGTATCCGCTGTATGCGTGACCACAGGCGGCGAAATCCGAAACGAAATGATCCGCTCACGCATCGGTCCGGCGCTCACATGAGCATTGAACTCATACTTGGCGTCTACGTCTTCATCCTCGCGATCTTCGTGGGATTTGAAGTCATCGCCCGCGTTCCGTCAGTGTTGCACACACCGCTGATGTCGGCTACGAATGCCATCCACGGCATCGTTGTGCTCGGGGCAATGCTCGTGGCTGGAGCAGCTGATTCGCTGCTGCTGGAGGTGCTGGGATTCGTCGCCGTGGTTTTCGGCGCGGCCAACGTGTTTGGCGGCTTTGTTGTAACCGATCGAATGCTCGAAATGTTCAAGAAGCGCGCAGCGGAGCCGCCTGATGCTTGATGCCCGCGAGTCGGTTATCGCGGTGGCCTACATCGTTTCAGCCGTGTTGTTCATCTTCGGATTGAAGCGGCTCAGTTCTCCCGCGAGCGCACGCTCAGGCAACCAGCTCGCGGCGCTCGGCATGATGCTGGCGCTCACCGCGACGCTGCTCGACCGGCAGATACTGTCGTTCTGGACGATCGGGATCGGTATGCTCGTTGGTGCTGCGATAGGGACATATTTCGCGCGCACTGTTCAGATGACGGCCATGCCGCAGATGGTCGCACTGTTCAACGGAATGGGAGGTGCCACTGCGGCCCTGGTCTCGGTCGCAGAATACATCAGGCTTGCCCGCCTCGAGGAACCCATAGCGCGGGGCGAATCCACATCCATCGTGCTGGGCACGCTGATCGGTGCGGTGTCGTTCACGGGCAGCATCATCGCTTTTGCAAAGCTGCAGGAACTGCTTCCGGGGAAACCGCTTCAGTTCCCGCTGCAGCGACTGGTCAACGGACTCATTCTCCTCGCGATCTTCGGGCTTGGATGGACGATCGTCGCTGGTTCCATGGGCACCGCCGGCCTGTGGGCCGTTCTCGCGCTGGCACTTGTTCTGGGCGCGATGTTCGTTCTGCCGATCGGCGGCGGCGACATGCCCGTCGTGATTTCTATACTCAACTCGCTCACAGGACTGGCGGCGGCACTCACCGGATTTGTTCTGCACAACCAGATGCTGGTTGTCGCAGGCGTTCTGGTCGGCGCGTCAGGTACGCTGTTGACGCTGCTGATGAGCACTGCGATGAACCGCTCGGTTGCGAACGTACTGTTCGGCGCGTTTGGGGCGGGCGGCGGTGCTACCGCGAGCGGAACCGATTCCGCACAACTCCCAATTCGACAAACAACTGCCGAAGACACGGCAATCGCGCTCGCCTACGCGAGAAGCGTGGTAATAGTCCCCGGCTACGGGCTCGCAGTGGCCGAGGCGCAGCATACCGTGCGTGAGCTTGCGACGGATCTGGAGAGGCGGGGTGTGGATGTTAAATACGCAATTCACCCCGTCGCCGGACGAATGCCCGGGCATATGAACGTCCTGCTCGCGGAAGCAAATGTGCCGTACGATCAGCTGCTGGAAATGGACCAGGTGAACGGCGAGTTCGCGCAGACGGACGTGGTATTGGTGGTGGGGGCGAACGACGTGGTGAATCCTGCGGCGCGGGACGACCCTTCAAGCCCCATTTACGGGATGCCGATACTCGACGTGGACAAGGCGCGCAACATCATTGTTCTCAAGCGCAGCATGGGCCATGGATTTGCCGGAATCGAGAATGCGTTGTTCCACCATGACAAAACTCGAATGCTGTTTGGTGACGCGCGTAAGTCGCTGACTCAGGTTGCGGAGTCGCTCAAGACGGCCTGATCGGTTTTTGGATCGGGCTCGTATGGCTCCATGTGTACGAGAACACCAGCTACGCTCGACACGCGCGTCATGATGGCGCGCTTGACGGCGCCGCTCAGCGCATGGGCGTCGTCGAGTGTCATGAGGCCGTTCGCCTGAACGTGGATGTCTACGTAGTAAACGAGTCCCGCCTTGCGAGCCGACAGCTTTTCCACTGCAAGGACCCCGGATACTGAACCCGCTGCGTTCCGCACCGAGTCGATGACCTCGACGCCTGGCATCTTGTCCATCAGATCTTGCAGGGCGGGCCGCATGAGGATGACGCCGTTGTACAGGATGATGGCCGATGCAAAGAGGGCGGCCCAGTCGTCCGCCTGTTCCCAGCCCTCTCCCCCCCACAGAGCGATGGTGATTCCGATGAACGCTGCGGCAGAGGTGATGGCATCGCTGAGGTGATGCCAGGCGTCGGCCTTGCCAGCGGTGCTATCAGCGGCTTCACCAATGGAGAGGGTCCGCCGAAAAAGTACGAACTTGATGAAAAGGACAGCAACCAGAACCAGAAGAGTCCAGGGCGCCGGCGTCTGATGCGGTGTCCTGATTTCTCTCACTGCTTCGATGCCGATACCAAACGCGGCAGCAACGAGCATCAGCGCGACGACAGCGGCAGCAACGGATTCTGCCTTCCCGTACCCAAACGGATATTCGTCATCAGGATCGCGCGTAGCGACCCTCAGTCCTCCCCATACTACCAGAGAGGCGAAAATATCAGACGTCGACTCGACTGCGTCAGCGACGAGCGCATATGTATTGCCGAGGATTCCCGCGGCGAGCTTGATAAGCGCGAGAATTGCATTGACCAGCATCCCTATCTGGGCCGACCTGATGACCTGCGAACCTCGGTGGCTCACTGCGCAGTTTCTCCCGAAGACAAGTTTTAAATCGCTTCGCTCTGCTCAATCTACCGGCGATTCCGATTCGTGAAACTGACATCTTGAAACTGCATCTACTGTTATATGGGGCTCTGTATAAATTCCCCCCTTGTCCGCGAGCCACCATTTTCATGCCATTGAAGAGGGCAGCCATGAATCGGCAGACAGCGTAATGCAACCGCCTGAAGTGCCAGACAGACCGCGCAGGACTCCGCTCGATAAGGGAGCCATCCGCGAAGTACGGGAAATGGGGTTCTTTCGACCGGCGGTTTCGTACGGCATCGCAGCCGGTATATTCGTGGCCGCCCTGATTGCCACCATGCTCTTCGCCCCGATCCTGACTCAGGCGGCGTTTCTTTTTTTCTGGCCCGCGATCCTCATCATTGCGTGGCTTACGGGCTTTCGAACCGCAGTAATTGCATCTGCCGCGGCAGTGCTGACAGTCGACTACTACGTGATCGAGCCGCCTGGTATTAACCTGGGGAGTCCGACAGAACTTGGAGCACTCGTTGCGTTCGTCCTTCTATCCGCGGCGACCAGCTGGGCCGTCACAGTCATTAACAATGAACGTAGAAATGCAGCCCTGGCAGCCGCGGAAAACGCCCGGCTTGCGCGCACACTGGACGACCAGAGCGTCGAACTCGCAGGCCAGCTGGAAGAGTCGCAGGCGATGCAGGAAGAGTTGGAGTTATCGTCTGAAGAACTGGCCGAGCGTACCGCTGAGGCCGAGGGTGCGGAGAAGTTCCTGCGCGGAATTCTCGAAAGCATATCAGATCCGTTCGTGGTTCATGACGCCAGCTGGCGGTTTCGGTACATCAACAGTGCCGCTTCCTTCACGCTGGTGGATGGAGTCCGGGCCAGCAAACCGGAGAATCTCATCGGGGAGGTTGTCTGGGAGGTGTGGCCGGAAATCAAGGGCACCAGATTCGAAACTGAAATGCGCCGCGCCGCCGAGACGCGCACGCCGGTAACGTTCGAGGCATACAACGCGACGAGTGGAAACTGGGCAAGACTGCACTGCTACCCGCTGCCCGACGGCGGCCTCGCCACGCAATGGAAAGATGTAACCGCCCGGAAGCAGGCACAGGAAGCGTCGGAGTACCTTACCAAGGCAACAAGCCTGCTCGCTGCGTCACTGGACTACGAGCAGACTCTGGGAGAAGTCGCGAAACTCATCGTTCCGCACTTTGCGGACTGGTGCTCGGTTAGTGTTGTCGATGAAGCGGGAATTCTACACCAGGTCGCCGTAGCGCACGCTGACCCAGCGCGCGTAGAGTGGGCCGCAGAGATCAACCGCCGGTATCCGCCGAACATGAACGCGACGATCGGGCTGCCCGAGGTAATACGGACGGGCCGCGCAGAACTGTACGCAGAGATAACCGACGACATGCTGGTGGCAGGTGCAATTGACGAAGAGCACCTGCGCCTCATGCGCGAGATTGGTCTCAAGTCCGTCATGATCGTCCCATTGACGACGTCACAGAGAACCGTGGGTGCGATCACAGTCGTGTCTGCTGAATCCGGACGGCGATATACGGACGGGGATCTCGAGTTCGCTACCGAGCTTGCCCGTCGCGCGGCACTCGCTGTGGAGAATGCCCGTCTACACCACGCGGAGCGCGAAGCACGCATTGCAGCGGAGAATGCTAACGAGGCGAAGACCCAGTTCCTTGCGGTGATGAGCCATGAACTGCGCACCCCGCTCAACGCGATCGGTGGCTA
>JBKJNN010000097.1:0-2581 GCA_046593625.1 Gemmatimonadaceae bacterium
GGCTCGCTCGCGCGACCCGGGGCTTCACGGACGCAAGCCGCTGTTCGCCACTCCGCGGGCGCTCGCGCTGAGCTACGCTGAAGGATACGTGGATCATTCAGGACGGATCAAAGGCTACGCCGTCATCGATTTGAGAGTGCTCGATCCGTACGACTGGCGCCTCTCCGATCGAAATCTGTGGAAGGTAGAGCGGCTGCTTCGCGACTGGCCTCACAGAAAAATCGAGTCGTCCGACAAGCTGTTTCGCGCGCGGCATCGCAGATATCGCGACTTTGTCAGGAAGAATGGCTACAAGCCATGGAAGTATTTCAAAGGGCGCGAGCGCTGGACTGCGCTCCCTCCCGAATTCAGGCGGCGCGGATAGCACTATTGGAAGGCGCGCCAAATGTATCCATATTCGGGTGAACTATGACTGCTACCCCAGAGCCGGAGATTTCCGAGCAGGAACTCCGTGATGCACTCGCGCCTAACTACGTCCTCGAGAAAGAACTCGGACGAGGCGGCATGGGCGCTGTTTATCTCGCGAGAGACGTTCGACTCGATAGGCCTGTCGCCATCAAGTTCCTTCCGCCAGAGATGTCAGCAAGAGAAGATCTACGCGCGCGTTTCCTCCAGGAAACACGCACTGCCGCTTCCTTCTCTCACCCCAACATCGTGCCTGTTCACGCTGTCGAGGAGCGCGACAGGGTGCTCTGCTTCGTCATGGGATATGTCGAGGGTGAAACCCTGACAGCGCGTGTCGCCCGCATTGGTCCGCTGCCATCCGCAGATGTGGTCCGGCTGCTTCAGGAGTGCGCCTGGGCACTATCGTATGCACACGGCCGGGGCATTGTTCACCGCGATGTCAAACCAGACAACATCCTGATTGATCGAGCTTCAGGCCGTGCTCTCATCACCGACTTCGGGATTGCCCGTTCCCAGAATTCTTCAGCTGGCCTGACGATGGTCGGCGAGCTCATCGGCACGCCGCAGTACATGAGTCCCGAGCAGGCGACCGGCGAAGCACTGGATGCCCGCAGCGACCTCTACTCACTCGGTGCGGTTGCATTTTACGCACTTGCCGGGAGACTCCCCTTCGAGTCAGCCACTGCGCACGGGTTTATCACTGCACATGTCACCAAGACCGCTCCTTCAATCGGTGCCGTGCGCCCTGATATCCCACCGGCACTGGTAAGCTCAGTTGACAGGCTGCTTCAGAAAGATGCCGGCTCCAGGTTCCAGACCGGGGAGGAACTGGCCGACGCCCTCGATCCACTGAGATCGGCGCGGCGCGAAATACCTCCAGCCATTCGCATGTTTCAGGTCAGGTCGAGTCAGGTCATGCGGAATGCGCTGATTTTTCTGCTGCTCGCTCCCACACTTTCCAAGTCGGTAAAGGGTGATGCGGATCAGATCATCCTCATGTTCATGATTCTGGCTGCTGCCACAGCGCTGATATTTCAGGCCGTCAGCGGTTTGCGTGAGCTCGCTGCTCAGGGATTCACACACGACGATCTGCGCAATGCGCTTACGGCCATCGACGACGAAGCGGCGGAGACTCGCGCGAGATTGCGCGCGTCTCCAGACTGGGCTCAGCGCCGTAAGCGCCAGAAATGGATAAGCGCCGGAGCGCTGGCCGGAGCTGCGGCACTGATCGCATGGGGTCTTTCAACCAGGATTCCGCGTCTGGAGGGTGGATTTCAAACACCCATGTCAGGTATTCTGGCGACGGCCTTCGGGGGCTCGCTCATCGTAGGCAGCCTGATCTACTTCTTTGCCGCGAACGGATCGGCGGCAAGGATGGACCGGCGCCTTCTTCGGCTCTGGACCGGACGCATCGGCCGCTGGCTTTTCGGCGTTGTCGGACGGCGGGCAATTCGCCCGCTCTCAGCCGCCAAGGCAGTCTCAGCTGAACTCGGACCGCTCACTATCGTTGAAAGCCTGCCGAAAGAAATGCGACGCGAGCTCGCCAACGTCGGCCGGGTCGTGTCAGCACTCCTTCAGCAACAGGACGACCTCATCAGTCGTGAGGCGCGACTGGCTGCCTCCGAAACGGAGGCCAGGGAAGGAACTGCCGGTGTCGCCACCGAAACGCTCGATCGGGTTATCGCTGAGCTTTCAGATGCGAAAATGTCTGCGCATCGGAAGCGCGAGGCCATTTCAGCTTCTCTCGAGCGGCTTCGCCTTGAACTAATTCGTCTTCGGAGCGGCCTGGGCACTACCGCCGACGTTCGCGCCGAGGCCGAGCAGGCGAGTCAGCTGCTGGAAACAGTGAATTAGTGATAATACGATACTAATAGTCAGCTTTCCATGCACGGCGTGCTAATTTGCCATTGCCTCCAACACTGAGATCTAGCAAGTGAACAACCCGCTGTCCGCACTAGCAAAAAAAATTTCCCCCGCCCGACGGCAACAGATAGAGAAAGCCGCAAGCGTCACCGCGGGAACTGCAGCCGCCCTATGGGTCATCCTCAGACTGAAGCGCGACCTCTACGGCCCCGGAGGCACCCGCCTCTCACGGTACAACCGAACCGTCGACAAGGTCTGGTCGCGGAAGTAGCCGCCACTCAGGAAACACAGTGGCGCCGGGCAAAGCTGTCGA
>JBKJNN010000131.1:0-46113 GCA_046593625.1 Gemmatimonadaceae bacterium
TCATTGTTCTTCCAGCTTGTGCTGGAAAACAATTCGCCGATCACAGGAATGTCCTTGAGAAACGGTATTCCCCGTTTGATCTGTTCCTGTTCGTTGTTGAACAGACCCGAGATAATCATGCTCTGATCCCGGCGAACGTCCACAGTAGTGGAAATACGGCGCGTGCGGAAAGCGGGAATCCTGAAGCCGGATACCACGATTCCGTTAACGAAATCGAGGCTCGAAACTTCGGGCGTCACATTCAACTTGATCAGGCTGTCGCTCAGGACCTCGGCAACAAACTTCAGACGAACGCCGAATTCCTTGTACTGAATGGAGACCTGATTCTGGCCATTGCCTGGCTGGAGAATCGGAATCGGGAGCTCGCCGCCGGCAAGGAAAGTCGCTGTGTCCTTGTTGCCCGCGAGCAGGTTCGGCTCGGCGAGTGTCTTTGCGTTTCCGGTTTGCTCCTCGAGATCCAGGAGGGCAAGCAGCCGCTTCGTCCCGAAATCCGTCAGGACAGTCAGGAACCCTGCGTCATTCGGCAGCGTGAGGCTGCCATCAGGATTGAAGGTATTGTCGGTATTGAAGGTTCCGGTGCCAACGCGAGTGCCGCGATTGCGGTACAGGCCGGACAGGCCGTACTGACGCGCAACGTCCCGCCTCACTTCGGCAATCTTGATATAGAGGGCAATCTGGGGGCGATCTGCCGGAGCGTGCACGGAAACTCGATAGTGCAGACGGGAACCGTTGGCCAGCCAGAAGATTGCATCCGTTTCGCCAGCGAGCTTGGAGTTGATGACGAGTTCGCGCGCGCCGATTACGACGACATCCGCGACATCCGGATTGGCAATCGAAACCTTTGTAATCCCGACCGGTGTGGTCAGGGGATATGACCGTCCCGCTGGGAGGTCGATGTTGACCACTGGCCCGCCGCCCTGAGCGCCGGACGAAACCGGCAGCATGGCCGCGACGCCGAGCCCGGCAAGGAGGGTCAACTTGCGAATGTTTGCGAAAACTCTCAGACGAACCTCCGAGAAGAATAAACGGTCGCCGGACATAGTCCGGAGTGAATGACTGATCACCGCTTTACTGCGGTGTCGAATTTCTGCTGGACTGCTTTTCCGCCGCGATACACATTGACTGTCGCCGACTCCGGTGGCGCCGGTGGCGCCTCTTTCTTCGGTGCCGGCGGTGGCGGTGCCAGGCGTCGGTAGACGATGCGTGGTGGAGCAACCGGGTCTGCGGATGGAACTACCAGACTCGTTCCCTTGAGCTGGGACAGCACGTCGCCGGATGTGGCACCCTTGGTCCTGACGCTGTCCGGGTCACCGTAGCCTCGGAGCACGAGTTGAATCGCGCCAGTGTTCATCGCGATTGCCAGTCGTTCTGCTTCTTCAGGGGTTACCGCAAGAGTCACCGTCGTTGCGTCAATCGGCTTGCCCTGCGTGTCGCGCTGTACCTCGGTGCCGACCGACAGCACGAGCATGTTCGACATGAAGAGCTTTGCGACCTGTCTCTCGGAGTTCGCTTCGCGAATTGTCACGAGAACGTCTACACGGCTCTGTGGCTGAAGCAACCCGCTGATGCCCGCAACGTCATTGATGCGAACGGCCATCGCGCGCTGACCCGCCGGAATCTTGATTTCCAGTCCAGGGCCTGTTCCAAGCGGAGCGAGTCTTCCCGGGACGAATGCCTCGCCCTTGTAGACAGCGACCCGGCTGACCCTGCCAACTACGGAATCGAGACTCGAATACGCACCTGCCGGGATTGCCTGCACCGGCCATTGCGCTGCTGTGAGGGCGATTCGATCGATCATTACTCCCTCGGGGATGTCGCGATCTGCAACTACCACCGACATCGTACTGACGTTGCCGCTGCTGTTCGCAGCAAGGAGTCTGTACGCGCCGAATGTCGCCGCAGCGGCCACAAAGATCGCTCCCCAGAAAACCAGTTTATAACGTCCGCCCATACTCCTTCCCGGAAAAATTTTCAGTTCTTCGCATTCGGCCTTTGCGGCCTGCCTTCTTCAGACGCGGAGCAATTGAGGCATCCACGCCGCCCATATCGCGCCAAACGCTATTGCTATTCCGTATGGCAGCGTCGCGTGATCCGGCTTTTCAGACGTCCCGGGAGACAGAATCCCCGGAGATCCCGCAGCCAGGCCAATCGTGTCAACCGTGTTCTTCAGGCCCCGGGACTTCACCATCCACAGGATGGAGAGTCCGGCACCGAACAACGCTCCCACCAGCGCTCCTTCAACAGCTGCCAAGGGTCCCAGCCAGGCACCCGCTGCCGCGTAAAGCTTCACATCACCTGCTCCAAGCCAGCCGAAAACGTAAAAAGGAAGCCAGCATGCGAGCCCAACCAGAAAGCCGCCACCCGCGTCACGAAGCCCGCCCAATACCGGCGAAGCTGAAATGGAAAACGCGAAACCGAGCAGACCGAGCAGTGCAACCGTACGATTTGAAATCCGCCGGGTCCGGAGGTCTCCGATGGCTGCGATCACGAGAATGGTGGTGAACACCACGCCTGCGGCCAGCGCCAGCGGAGAGCCTCCGAAACGGCTCATCCCGACGAGATCAGTTAAAGCTGGTCGCCAGCGTCGAGAACTTCGACGAGATCTTCGATCCGAAGAACGTCACTGCCGTGATTGCAACGATGGCGATGAAAGCCACCAGAATGCCGTACTCGGCGAGCGCAGCCCCTTCCTCGTTGTTGATGAAACGGCGTGCTGCCAATGAAATGCGTGTCACGATACCTCCAGGAAAATGAATTTGAACTGCGTGGAAGGACTGCTATTGCAACAACCCTAGCCCGGGTACGCGATTTGCTAGTTGCCACACGGATTCAGCGAAAGGACGAACGAAGCGTGGATGCGGCACGTTCTCGTAGGCGGCGCGAGGCGTACGCACCTGTTTCCGACGACTCCGCGGCTCTCTCTGTGTATCGGAGCAAGTGTCGACGGTCGAACCAGCATTCAAAGGCGAACCGGGCAACTTTCGCATTCAACCTCCGGTTTCCCACATTTGCCTCCAATCGCGACGCTGAGAGAATTCTCGCTGCGCCGCAGACCTGCTAGCCGAGGCCGTTCGCGTACTCCGAAAACTTTGCGGAAATCTTGCTTCCAAAAAAGGTGACGGCCGTTATTGCGACTATCGCTATGAACGCGACAAGAATTCCATATTCAGCGAGTGCTGCACCCTCCTCATCTCTCATGAATCGCCGTATCGATCGTGCCATGCTGCCCATGATTCCCTCCGTAAGATTTGAGCTACGCATTTTCCGGTTCGCCTCAACCCTAGGAACACTTTCCGGGAATCGCAAGCAAAAACTGTCGTAGCAATCCACATGACGAGTGAGGCGAGGGCCACGGGGAGCGTTGAATGACGTTGGCGCGGAGGGCCCAACGTCGCGAGATTGTCCGCGTGAATAGAAACAACGCGCCGAGCGCGGCGGACCTCATATTCCTCGTGATTGCTCCCCTCACGGCAATTCGCGGAAGCGTCAAGCTCACCCAGAGCGACGGGGACCTTGCGGCGCACATCAGAATGGGCGAAACGCTCCTCGCCACCGGTCATCTGCCCGCTCACAGTCTCGTATCGTATACGGCACAGGCCGATCCTATGGTGGCCCATGCATGGCTCAGCGAACTGATCTTTGCCCTGCTTTTCCGCCTTGGAGGGCTGCCGCTGCTCTCGATTGTAACGGGCATCGTGATCGGTGTAACGCACGGGGCAATAGCGCTGTTCCTGAGAAAACGGGGAGCCGATCCAAGATGGGCTATTGTGGCTGCTCTCCTTAGCTTTTCGCTTGCTTCGACACACTGGCTCACGAGACCGCATCTTTTTTCCATTGCCGGTGCTGCGCTTACTCTATTTCTGCTCGAATCCGATAGACCGCGTCGCTGGATTTACGCCTTTCCCCTTTTCGCACTGTGGGCCAACCTGCACGGAGGATGGTTGTTCGGTCTTGTAATGATCGGAGCGTACATCGGTGGCGACCTGGCCGAGGCGGCGCTGTCGAAGGAGGCTCGGACGGAATGGGTGCAGAAGGCGCGAGACAACGCCATCCTTCTCGGGGTGGCGGGGGCCGCAACGCTGCTCAATCCCTATGGCATCACGCTGCATCGCGAGATTCTCTCAGCCGTCACCAGTTCATCGCTTGCCTCCAACATGGCGGAATTTCTCCCTCCCAACTTCACGGATCCGGGCCAGTGGCCCTTTCTCCTCGCAATTCTCGGAACTGTCGCACTTTTTGCCATCGGCACCAGAAGGATTCAGCTTCCGTGGTTGGCAGTCATCCTAGTGAGTCTGTTCTTCGCGCTCAGGTCATTTCGCAACATTGCGCTCTTCGGCGTCAGCGCATGGCCCCTCATTGCGCTTCACGCAGCCCGCTCCTTGCCCGGGCCGCGCCGGCCATTTCCGCTCTTTCCCGAGTTTGCGCGTCTCGACCCCTTGTCGAGAACTGGCATCCTCGGCGTCCCGGTGGCTGGCCTGATGCTGCTTCTAGGGCTCAACCGCGGAACGGTGGCTGGCGTGGAAGTGATCCCCGATCGTTTCAACGACAGGGCGTTTCCTACTGTCGCTGTGGCGAAGGCGAAGGCCGCGGCCCTGAGCGGGAATGTTTTCGACGCATGGGCGTGGGGCGGCTATATAATGTATGCGTGGCCCCAGGCCAGGCTCCACGTTGACCCGCTCAAGTTCAATTCCACCACGATTACTTCATATAGTATCATTGAAGACCTGCGGCCCGGCTGGCAGGGTGAATTGGATAAGTGGGACATCAGAACTGTGATCGTGAAAGCGAAATCCCCAACCGCTATGGGCCTTGCCCGTGAGCCGGGATGGGGTGAATGGCATCGCGACAGTACTGCGGTAATATTCCGACGGTCCCAGGATTCCACCCGCATCGATTAGCTGATGACCACAACTTATCCCGTCCAGAATCCCATGAGCCGGTTTTACCGGCTCTACGCACAGGCGCAGAACATCGATCGCGCGATTCTGCCAGACCCCAACGCAATGTCGCTCGCCACTGTGGGCATGAACGGAAGCCCCTCAGTCAGGATCGTTCTGCTCAAAGACGTGGACGAAGAGGGCTTTGTGTTTTTTACCAATATGGAAAGCAGGAAGGGAAGAGATCTTCGAACCAACCCCGTTGCGGCCATCTGCTTTCACTGGGCCGCCTTGGAAGTGCAGGTGCGTGCGGAGGGTGCGGTGTCCACGGTGTCAGATGAGGAGGCCGATGCCTACTTCGCGACTCGTCAGCGCGACAGCCAGATCGGAGCATGGGCTTCAATCCAGAGCCAGCCAATCGAGCACGCAAACGACCTTTCGGCGCGCCTGGTAGAGTTCGAAAACAGGTTTGCGGATCAGGACGTACCCCGGCCTCCGCACTGGTCGGGTTTCCGTCTTCACCCGGACAAGATCGAATTCTGGAAGGCACGGCCGGGCAGGTTGCACGAGCGGCACCTCTATTCGCGGAGCGGGGAAAGCTGGTCCATGGAAACCCTGTATCCGTAGACGGTACCAAATCGGGCCACAAGTCCCTAAACTTGCGGGATGACCATGACCCGCACGCCGCCCATCCCGGCACCAGAATCCGAAGAAACGTGGACCGTCGAATCCGCTCGCGCCCTTTACAACATCGAAGGCTGGGGCGTCGGATATTTTGATGTGAATGAAGCGGGCCATGTCGTTGTCCGCCCGGATGCTGACAATCCATCGCGAGAGCTCGACCTGTTCGATCTCGCCAACGATCTGGAAGCGCAAGGCGTCGGGCTTCCACTCCTTCTTCGCTTCTCGGATGTGCTCCGTTCACGCATCGAGTCACTCACCGAACGCTTCACGCGCGCGATTCGCGAATACGAATACACGGGTCTCTACACAACCGTCTATCCCATCAAAGTCAATCAGCAGCGGCACGTTGTCGAAGAGATCGTCGAGTTTGGAAAGAGTTCAGGCGTGGGCCTCGAGTGCGGCAGCAAGCCCGAACTCCAGGCCGTGCTCGCCCTGGCGGATCACACAGATCACCTCATCGTCTGCAACGGCTACAAGGACGAGGAGTTCATGCGGCTTGCACTCATGGGCCAGAAGCTTGGGCACAAGGTGTACATCGTTCTCGAACAGCTGAGCGAGGTAGATGTCCTGCTCAAGGTTGCCGACGAACTCGGAGTTACGCCCACGGCGGGTGTGCGCATCAAGCTCCACTCGGAAGGCTCCGGCCGATGGGCAAAAAGTGGTGGCGAAAAATCCAAGTTCGGACTGAGCACTGCGCAGCTCGTGAAACTCGTAGACCGCCTGAAAGACGAGAACCGTCTCCACGTCCTCAAGCTGATTCACTTTCACCTTGGCTCGCAGATCACCGACATCCGTTATATCAAGAGCGGCCTTCAGGAAATTTCGCGCTTCTACGCTGAGCTGCGAGCGATGGGCGTCGATATTACGCACGTCGATGTGGGAGGCGGTCTGGGTGTCGACTACGACGGCTCCCAGTCAACTTCGCAGGCGAGCGTGAACTACTCCCTCCAGGAGTACGCAAACGACGTCGTCTATACGCTTGCTGAGTCGTGCCGCGAGCTCGATCTGCCAATGCCGCACATCATCAGTGAGTCGGGGCGCGCGCTCACCGCGCATCATGCGCTTCTTCTTCTCAGCGTGATTGACGTCGAATCGCAGGCGGACAACGTCATGCCCCAGCTTTCCGACGACGATCACGCATTTCTGCATGAGATGGCAGAAGACTACAACGCGGTGAGCAAGCGCCGTGTTCGCGAAGTCTATCACGACGCGACGTTTTCAAAGGAACGCGCGCAGGAACTCTTCAACAGCGGAGTCCTCACCCTCCGGGAGCGCGCTCTGGCCGAGCAGATATACATCGCCACCATCAGCGAAGTGGCGAAGTTTGCCGGAAGAGAACGAGAAGAGCACGCGGACATCATCGAAGATCTGGAGTCGCGGCTCACCGATCGCTATTTCTGCAACTTCTCTCTCTTCCAGTCGCTGCCAGACAGCTGGGCAATCGATCAGCTTTTTCCGGTGATGCCGATTCACCGGCTCGATACCGCGCCAACCAGGCAGGGCACCATCCAGGATGTGACGTGCGATTCGGACGGGAAGATCGAGAAGTTCATCGGAGGACGGACCGCGAAGCCCAGTCTCCCGCTTCACCCCTTCGTGGACGGCGAGCAGTACATACTCGGCATTTTCCTCACCGGGGCCTACCAGGAAATCCTGGGTGACCTGCACAATCTTTTTGGCGATACGAACGCGGTGCACATCCGGCTGTCGGAAAACGGGTACGAAGTCGCCGAGCTGGTGCACGGCGACACGGTGACCGAAGTTCTCGCCTACGTGCAGTACCGCGCGTCAGACCTGCTGGCGACATTCAGGCGAAAGGTCGCCGCGGCAAAGGGCATCACGCGCCAGGAGGCGAACACATTTATCGCCGACTATGTAGCAGGACTCGAGGGCTACACGTACCTCGAAGGGGAAGCGGCGCGGTAACGCAGGAGAACACAGATGATACAGAGGCGCAGAGGGCGCAGTGGGCGCAGAGCCTCATGTCCTGATGCTTCCGTGCCCTCTGCGTCCCCTGCGCCTCTGCCTCCTCTGTGCCTCATTAGAGGCTTGCCTCTACAGCCTTCCAGTTTACCACGTTCCACCACGCGGAGATGTAGTCAGGGCGCTTGTTCTGGTAGCGCAGGTAGTAGGCGTGCTCCCACACATCGAGCCCGAGAACCGGAGCGCTTTTTCCATCCATGAGCGGGTTGTCCTGATTGGGGCTGCTGGTGATTGAGAGCTTGCCGCCTTCATTCATCAGCCACACCCAGCCGGAGCCAAAACGCGCGCCGCCTGCCGCTGACCACCGTTCCTTGAACTTGTCGAAGCCGCCGAACGAGTCATTGATCGCTGCACCGATCTTCCCGCCCGGCTCACCACCGGCATTGGGTGCCATCCATTTCCAGAACGCCGAGTGATTCCAGTGTCCGCCACCATTGTTTCTTACGGCGGTTCTGACGGCCTCGGGAACTGAAGCGATGCCGCGCAGCAGATCATCCAGCGACTTGCCTTCCAGCTCAGGCGCCTTTTCAATCGCCTCGTTCAGTTTGGTCACGTAAGCCTGATGATGCTTGCCGTGATGGATCTGCATTGTCGCAGTATCGATGTGCGGCTCGAGCGCGTCGAAGCCGTAGGGAAGGTCAGGTAGCTGGAAAGTCATGTTGGTTGTTCTCCTTTATCAGTTAACCGCCGCTGCGGCCGTTTTTTTGCGTTCGCGCCACCAGCTTATGAGGCCTGGAAGTACGGACACGAAAATCACCGTCAGCACGAGTATCTCGATGTGCTTGTCGATGCCCGGAATATAGGTGCCGAGGAAATACCCGGTGAACAGCATGCTCCATACCCAGATGATCGTTCCGATGACACTGATCAAAAGAAACTGCTTGTATGGCATGCGCCCGACTCCGGCGATGACGGGCGAAAATGTGCGTATGATCGGCATGAACTGGGCGAGCACGATGGCCTTGCGCCCGTGGTGAGCGTAAAACTCCTGCGCTTTGAAAACGTGCTTCTTGCTGAACAGCAGCGAGTCATCCCGGGTAAAAATGCGCGGGCCAGTCATGCGCCCGATCAGGTACCCGGTGGAGTTGCCGGCGATCGCGGCAAGATTCAGCAGCAGGCCGAGCTTGTACACGTCGATAAGTCCTCGTGCGGAAACAAGCCCGGCGGTCACCAGCAGTGAATCGCCAGGAAGGAAAAAACCGACCAGCAGGCCCGTCTCAGCGAAGACGATAAGGGTCATACCGAGATATCCGGCCCACTTTATGAGAGCGGGTAGATCCCGGAGATTGGCAA
The DNA here is from genome assembly GCA_046593625.1 of Gemmatimonadaceae bacterium. Taxonomy (GTDB): domain Bacteria; phylum Gemmatimonadota; class Gemmatimonadetes; order Gemmatimonadales; family Gemmatimonadaceae; genus UBA4720. The sequence goes on from JBKJNN010000131.1 coordinate 8,838, forward strand.
ACAGTTCGCGAAGCTGGTCCATGAAGGTGACGAGAGGGGAATGGAAGAAAGAAGAAGCGCAAGTTCAACCAGTGAGAACCAGTGGTCAACCGTGCTCGGGCTGGCTGCCGTCGCGCCTGTCGCCTCAGACAGTCCCTGGGACCGAAAAGGATTCTCGCCGCGCGGCCACCGGGTTTTCAATATCGCTGCTACCGCATTCATCGTGCTCATTGCGATGGGATGGATATGGTCCATCCTTGCTACGCGCGACGAATGGGCCTCCGGAATGCCCTCGCTGGCCGGTATTATATCCCGCTCTCTCACCGATTCCCGGTCCCCCAGCGTAGCGTATCTTACCGATGCAGCGCTCGATTTTGTTGACCCGCTGCGCGGGGAGAGTGGAAAGTTGCGGGCAACCCTTCAGCAGCCGGGGGCTGCGCTCGGCGTGGACTCGCTTCCGCATGGCGCCGCCGTGACCTTTTCAACCGGAGGAGCGGCCGCCGAGTCCACTTCAGTAGCAGCGGCTCCGCAGCGGACGGGTATCTGGTCGCTGGCCGTTGCAGTCGGTAGTGCCATCCGGCCCATAACCGATTTCTCCGTGATTACGCTGAAACCCGCCTCGGCGAAAAGCGGGGGAAAAATCGGGCTCTATTATCTTGGGAACTGGCCTCGGGCGGCGGGCAAGGCCTCGAAGGCGAGGTACGATGCGCCGAGCGGATTCATCGAAGTCACCCGGGAACAGCAGGGGACGGAGTTGTCGGACCATTTCCTGCTAAAGGACTTCTTTCCGCATGACCAGCAATCAGTGTGGCCAAAGTATATCGTTGTGGAGATGAAGCTGGTCGACAAGCTGGAGCTGATTCTCGCGGACTTGCAGGCTAGGAGAATTCCCGCGAAGGGCGTCACGGTAATGAGCGGGTTCAGGACTCCGCAATACAACCGTTCCGGCGGCAATACCAAAGGTCGGGCTACACTGAGCAGGCACATGTACGGGGATGCGGCAGATATCTTCATTGACAACAATGGTGACGGCAGGATGGATGACCTGAATCATGACGGGCGCATCGATATCAAGGACGCCCGGGTCATCCTGGAGGCTGCAAATCGCGTCGAAGCGGCACATCCTTCGCTGATAGGAGGAGTAGGTGTTTATTCGGGCAATTCCGCCCACGGGCCGTTCACTCATATTGACACGCGCGGATATCCCGCGCGCTGGATTGGAACCGGAGACTGAAAATGGACGAAGCGACAGTAGTGGCTGCCCATAGCGCCCCCGAAACAGATGGCGGTGCGGCACATCAAAAACCGCAGCGTGCAGATCCGTCGATGCCGGTCCGGTCGGCAGACCTCGAGCCCTATACGGGGCTCGGGTACCTCTCGAAGCTTTTCAAGATCATGGCCGCCGTCCTGCTGCTGTTGTTGCTGTCTGAAATCGTCACCGGCCTCATTGCGCAGGGAGCCGCCGCGATTCCCACGCTGCTCGGCGAAATCAGCCGCCTGGTTGTGCTGGCGGGACTATTGTTCGGCAGTGGAGATCTTGCGATCCTGCTGATCGACATCGGTCACGACATCAGAGCGACGAGGATACTGCTGGGCAGGCAGGCGATACACGAGGAGCACCAGCAGCGGGAGCCCTCGCAGTATGTGGACAGGGCACCGCGGTAACGGAGTCATTTTTTCGAGATTGCGGTTCTGATTGCCGCAATTGTTCCCAGCGGTACGACTGTTGCCTGTGGGTGTCAACGCCGCGGGAATCGCGGAACAACCCTTACTGAGGATTCGTCAATGCTTTGGACGATTGCGATGGTTCTGCTTATCCTGTGGATTCTGGGAGCGTTCGTTTTCCCGATCGGTGGCGGACTGATTCACATTCTGCTGGTGATCGCCCTGATAGTAGTTGTTTATCGGCTTGTTACGGGAAGACCTGTAGTCTAGACCGCAGCTGGATCAGCAACACAAGTGAGAGGGCGCGTCACGGGGAATTCTCCGTGACGCGCTTTTTGTCATACCCTTTTAGGTCTGACGGTATTTGATTTTGGCGATGTCCGAATCCCGATTGACCCGCGTTAAGGTCGTACTGTACGAGCCGCAGGATCCCGTCAACATCGCCGCGGTAATTCGCGCGATGAAAAACATGGGAGTGCATTCACTGCGCCTGGTGCGGCCGGTGGCGTACGATCCGCACCGGATTGCGGGCGTGGCGCACGACACTGAGGACATCATCGCGGCGATCGAGCACTTTGAGAGTCTTGAGGAGGCGCTCGCAGACTGCGTTCGTGTCGCCGGATTTACCGCGCGTCGCCGAGCGGCAAAGCGTGAGGTTCTCACTGCGCGTACGGCTGCCGATGACCTGGTACGATGTGCAGAAGGCGGAAACGTGGCCGTGCTGTTTGGGCGCGAGGATAAGGGGCTCCCCAACGAAGCGCTGGACCTTGCTCATACAGTCGTCACCGTGCCCACCACGGGACATGCGTCGCTCAATCTTGCTCAGGCCGTGCTGATTGCCTTGTATGAGCTGCACCTGAGTTCCGGCGATGCGACACGCGAGTTGGCCGGACCGCGGAAAGCAGCCGACCCGCCAACAAGCGAAACATTCCAGCTCCTTTTTGGAGACGCCCATCGTGCGCTGACGGAGATGGACTTCTTCAAGACGCGGAACGACGAGCACGTGATGCGGTCGCTGCGCGCAATTCTTTTTCGCGCAGCTCCCGATGGAAGGGAAGTTGACCTGCTGCGGGCGATGGCAATAGAAGTGCTGCGTACCATTGACAGAGTGCGCCGCGAAAAACATACGTGATGACTCTTCACTTTCCGCCTTGCGGCACATAGCTCGCAAAGCCATTTTTCCGCCACGATTGCGGCTTGTGAAATTCTTCACAAACCCGACCTTTTGACTCGCCTTTCGATTGCCGATGAATAAGCAGAGGAAATGGCTCGCCGTTCCTGGTTTACTTGCCCTGGCCGCGGCCGCAGCTATGCTGTCCGCGTATGCGGGAGCGAGTTCGACCGAGGCCAACAGCCCGGTGCAGCCCGTGAAGTTCCCGCATCCGGCGCACGTCGAGAAGCTCAAGATGAACTGCGTATACTGCCACTTCTCGGCTAACAAGTCGCCTGACCCAGGGCTCCCCGCAATGAGCACATGCATGGGATGCCATACAGTTGTGGCGACGACCAAGCCTGAGGTTCAGAAGCTTGCCGAGTTCTGGAACAAGAAGGAGCCTGTTCCATGGGTGAGGATTCACAAGCTTCCCGAGTACGTTCACTTCCCGCACATGCGTCACGTCAATGCCGGTGTCACATGCCAGACGTGTCACGGTGATGTGCAGAAGATGGCGCAGGTATCACAGCAGAAATCGCTCAACATGGGTTGGTGCGTCAACTGTCATGTGGGGCGCTCCAATCCTCCCCTCAAGGCGCGTTACGACTGCGCCACCTGCCACTACTGATGCCCATCGATTCCTGTTTTTCACTCAGGCCAACTGAATGAGCACCGAGAAAGACTCCTCCGGCGTCAAGCGTCGCGATTTCCTGAAAGTTCTCGGCGCAACAGGCGCCGCTACTACAATGATCGGCTGTTCGTCGGAGCGGGTGGAGAAACTTATTCCGTATCTCGTGTCACCCGACGAAACAGTACCGGGTGTCTCCACCTACTATTCCACCACCTGCCGCGAATGCTCGGCAGCGTGCGGAGTGATTGCCGAGACTCGCGATGGCAGGGCAATCAAGCTCGAGGGGAATCCTGAGCATCCGCTCAACCGGGGCGCGCTTTGCGCACGGGGGCAGGCTGCTCTACAGGGTCTCTACAATCCCGATCGGTATCGCGGCCCGATGGTGAGACGGAATGGCCGGCTCGAGGCCACCACCTGGGATGAGGCGATCAAGCTGTTCGGACAGAAACTGGCAGAGGTTCGGGCTAGCGCAGGCAATGTGGCTTTCGTGAATCGCCACGAGTCGGGAAGCTTTCCTCTGTTCCTCAATGGCTGGCTTGCGGGATATGGAATTCCTGCGGCACTCAGTGTAGACGCAGATGCGGATCACGCGGCGATAGCGGCGAACCGGCAGACTTATGGCGTTGCGTGGCCGCGGCTGGATTTTTCGGCCGCCAGATTGATCATCTCGATCGGGGCGGATTTTCTGGACGGGTGGGGTGCGAGTGTAACTCACCAGCTCGATTTTGCTGAAGCGCGTGCGAAGCTGAAGGATGCTCCGCGTCTCGTCTACATTGGAGCCCGTCGTTCGCTCACCGGTCTCAATGCAGATCAATGGATCAATGCGAAACCCGGGTCGGAACTCTCGATAGTTCAGATGCTCGGCTCGTCGGGGGTTACTCCGGCTCAGGCAGCACAGCAGAGCGGCGTGGACGCTGCAACGCTCACGGAGTTGAAGCGCGAGTTCGATGCAGCCAGACCGGCGATGGTCATCGCGGGTGGTGCAGGTCCCAGAGGGATGGATCTCTGTCTCGCCGCGAACGCACTCAATGCTGGAGGCGGTGCAGTCGGAACAACGATCAAGCCGGCCGAAGCAGTCAACAGCTTTGAAGGGATCGATGCACCGGCCCAGCTGCGCGTGCTCGCGCAGCGAATGCAGGCGGGATCGGTTCCAATGATCATGACGCGCAACGTGAATCCCGCGTACACGATGCCGAAGTCATCAGGATTTGTGGCAGCGATGCAGAAAGTCCCGTTCAAGGTGAGCTTCTCGTCGATTCCGGATGAGACGAGCGCAATGGCCGACCTGGTTCTGCCTGACAACCATTCACTCGAAAGCTGGGGTGATGCGGAGCCGGTTCGCGGGACACTGTCGTTGCAGCAGCCAGCGATGGATCCGGTGTTCGATACTCGTGCAACGGGGGATGTTCTCCTTGCAGTTTCGAACTCGTCTGGAAACGTCGGTGCTTCGAACTACCGCACTCTGTTCATATCCAGGTTCCCTGGTGGAGCTAGCGCGCTCGCTGCGGCTCTGCCGCGCGGAGTTGCGAGCGGGACGAGCGGCGCGGCAGCAGCCGCCCGCGCGCTTCCGCAGCCGATCACCACACCGCCTGCCAATGGCGACTTTCATTTGCTCGTCTATCCTCATCCAGTTCTGGGAATGGGCGATGGGGCAAACAAGCCATGGCTTCAGGAACTGCCCGACCCCGTTACCAAGATTGCATGGCAGACAGTCGCGGAGCTTCATCCCGCTACCGCCAAGCGCCTCGGCGTGGAGAATGGTGATCACGTAGTGGTCGAAACATCGGCAGGGAAGCTTTCGCTCCCTGTCTACATATATCCGGGCGTTCGACCCGACACCGTTGCCGTCGCTGCCGGGCGTGGCCATTCAGATGCTGCCGGGCGATATGCGAAGGCCGGACTCAACGCGTTCGACCTCGTTGCCTATTCGGAAGATCGTTCCGGAGCCGTGATGTACGGTTCGATGCGGGCGAAGGTGACGAAGGACGCTGGCTTCTCGCGTCTCGTTACAACCGAGGGATCAGCGCGGCAGCATGGCCGGGGAATTGGACAGGCGATTGTTGCGGCGAAGCTTGGCGAGAAGAGTCACGAGGGCGGTGCGGAAGGCGGACACGGCGCCGGTGGAGCGCCTGAATTTCCCGGCGACGCAAGCCATGAATTTCTTCCCGGTCTGCGATCACCAACCGCGAATGACGCGCAGGGTTCGCTGGGGGGTCCGGAGCTCAAGTCGAAAGAGAAGGGCATGTACGATCCGAACCACTGGAGCGGGATGGCGAAGCACCGGTGGGCGATGACTGTCGACCTCGCGCGCTGCACTGGCTGCTCTGCCTGCGTCACTGCGTGCTATGCCGAGAACAACATTCCGACGGTGGGCGCGGACTGGCAGAATGCGAAGGTGATGCCTGACAGAACCGGCTTCGGTGCGAATATCACTCGCAGCAGGGAAATGGCGTGGATTCGCCTCGAGAGATATTTCGAGGGTGGGGAAGACGGCGGCGCCGATTTCGACACGCGCTTCGTGCCGATGATGTGCCAGCATTGCGGCAACGCACCGTGCGAGCCGGTCTGCCCTGTCTATGCTACGTATCACGCGCCGGATGGACTCAATGTTCAGGTCTATAACCGATGCGTGGGTACCCGCTACTGCTCCAACAACTGCCCGTACAAGGTTCGTTATTTCAACTGGTTCGGTTACGGTGAGCCGGCCCGCGCGCAGTATGCGTTTCCAGAGCCACTGAACTGGCAGCTGAATCCGGATGTAACAGTTCGCGGCAAGGGAGTCATGGAGAAGTGCAGCTTCTGCGTGCAGAGAATCCGCGAGACCGAGAATCGTGCTGCGCTCGAGCATCGTGGGCTGGAGCCTGACGAATTCACGACTGCATGCGCGGAGGCTTGTCCATCGCGCGCGATCACGTTTGGTGACGCGGCCGACGAGCGCTGGAGTGTAGCGAAGCTCGTCAAGGACGAGCGCGCCTATCACGTGTTCGAGGAACTGAATACCTATACGGCTGTGGTGTATTTGAAGAAAGTGAGTCACCCATCGGAGGGACGAGGCGCAGAGGGAGGCAGAGGCGCAGAGGGCGCAGAGGCCCATGTACCTGCGGGGGGGGCGCACTGATGGCTACCACGGCGAGACCTCTCAACGACCTGGATCAACCGCGGCGGCCCAACATTGCCACTGCGGATGTTCAGCTTCCAGCAGTAAAGGACTACGAGCAGGTAGATCGTGAAATCATCGCGACTCTGCACCCGACGACGGCCTGGTTCATCGGGCTTGGTGTTGCGATTCTGTTCCTCATCATCGGCGCGGCGGCGTGGATCTACCAGATCTACAACGGGCTCGGCGTAGCTGGCTACAATCCGCCGATCATGTGGGGCGTGTACATCATCACGTTCGTGTTCTGGGTGGGTATCGGTCACGCGGGTACACTGATCTCCGCGATTCTTTATCTGTTCAGGGCGGGGTTCCGCACGACCATCTATCGGTGTGCGGAAGCGATGACGGTGTTCGCGGTCATGACTGCCGGACTCTTTCCGATTCTGCACCTCGGACGGCCGTGGAAGTTCTTCTGGCTCATTCCGTATCCCAACTGGCGCTATCTCTGGCCGCAGTTCAAGAGTCCGCTCGTGTGGGACGTGTTTGCCATCCTGACGTACCTGACGGTTTCGTCCACGTTCCTTTATATCGGCTTGATTCCGGACATCGCTGTTCTGCGTGACAAGGAAACCAATCCGGTTCGCCGCCGCATCTTCGGAGTGTTGTCTCTGGGCTGGAGAAATTCGGACAGGGAGTGGAGACACTTTGCGAGAGCGTATCTCTTTCTCGCAGCGTTCTCGACGCCGCTCGTACTGTCAGTGCACTCCGTCGTTTCCTTCGACTTTGCGATGGCGCTGACGCCAGGCTGGCATACCACGATCTTCCCGCCTTACTTCGTCGCCGGCGCAATTTTCAGCGGAATCGGAATGGTCTTCACAATCATCATTCCGCTGAGGAAGTGGTTCGGCCTCAAGCACTATGTGACGATCAATCACCTCGATGCGGCGGCCAAACTCTGTCTGTTCACATCGCTCGTGGTTGGCTGCGCCTACATGACCGAGTGGTTCGTGGCGTGGTACAGCGGCAACGAGTTCGAAAAAGCCTTTTTCGCAAATCGAATCTGGGGGCAGTGGTGGTGGTCGTCGGTCATTCTGTACACGTGCAACATGGTGCTGCCACTGACGCTCTTCAAACAGAGCTGGAGGCGGAACCCCACCTGGCTGTTCATCCTGTCGTTCTTCATCAACCTCGGCATGTGGTTCGAGCGATTCGTGATCGTGATTCCGTCGCTGTCGCATGAGTTCGAGCCATGGCAGTGGGCAGGATATACGCCTACCTGGGTTGACCTTGCGATTCTTGCCGGAAGCTTCGGCTGGTTCTCGATGTGGTTCCTTCTGTTCATCAAGCAGCTTCCGGTGATTGCGATCTCCGAGGTGAAGGAGATCATCCCGCCGAAACTGCGGATTGCTCACGATCACGGAATCGATGCAGCAGGACGGCATCTCGATTATGAACCACTGACTCCAGGGGAGGACGACTGATGTCCGGAGTCATTGCTGCATTCCGCGAGCTCGATTCAGCGGTAGATGCAATCGAAGATCTGAAGAAGGAGCGGTTGGGAGAGATCACGGTCTATTCTCCGACGCCGCGCCACGAGCTGGAACACGCTGTCGATGCGCCGCAAAGCCCTGTGAGGAGATACACGCTCTTTGGCGGCCTGTTCGGCGCGACATGCGGATACTGGATAGCGGTGTGGGTGTCCGACTACTGGCCGCTGGTAGTAGGCGGCAAGCCCGTCGCATCATGGGTTCCCTACACCATTTTCGGGTTTGAAGTCATGGTTCTGTTTGGCGCGCTCTCCACGGTAGTTGGATTGTTCATCAACTCGCGGCTCCCGCGTCTCACGATGACCGTGGGATACGACGCGCGATTCAGTGGCGGGGACTATGGAGTTTGGGTTGCCTGTCCGCCTGATCGCAACGCCGACGCGGAATCCCTTCTGCGCAGACATGGTGCGGTGGAGGTGCGGCATGAGAGGTAACGCAAGAGGCGCAGAGGCTGCGTACGCAGAGGCGCAGAGTGGTTTACAGAATGCTTCGCACGCAGAGGCGCAGAGGCGTAGTGTCATGGCCCGCCGCGCGGTTGGTTTCCGCCGTGTCCGCTCTCTCTGCGCCTCGGCTTTTATTCTCTGTGTCTCGTCGTCCTGCGAGTGGTTCACCGATTTCAAGCGCCAGCCATCGCTGTGGACATGGGAGCCTGTGAAGGACAGCCTCACTCCGTCGCGCGGCAATCCTCAGATGTCGGTGCCCGTTACGGGGATGGCAGTCGCCGGGTTCCAGGTATCGTACGCGCCGCTGCCGGCGACGATCGATTCGATGTCTTCGATTCCGAATCCGCATCCGGTGAGCGATGCGTCGCTTGCGAACGGCCACAAGTACTACCAGCTGAACTGCGTTCCCTGTCACGGTGACCTCGGAATGGGAGATGGACTGGCGACGAAGTACGGCATGCCCGGGATCAACATTGTCACCGACATCACCAAGGGTCGCTCGGACGGCTACATCTTTGGCATGATCCGCAATGGCCGCGGTCTCATGCCGACGTATAACCGTATTGAAGAGCCGGACAGATGGGATGTCGTCAACTATCTGCGCGCGCTTCAGGGCATGACCGGCAAGCCCGCTGATGTCGGTCCGCTCGCTGCGCCGGGAGTCACCGGCGATAAGCTCCCCGGGGCGACGCGAACCGCGCCAACCCGGCAGGCACCGTTCATGTCACCCACCGGCAGGATCGTCGGCGGCGTAGCGAGTGGGACGCCGCCACCTGCAGCTGTAACCGACAGCGCAGTAACGGCAACTCCAGCTGCAACGCCCGCAAATCCAACTACAGCCCCGGCCGATTCGGTTCGGCGGGAGACAAGACAGTGAGTCACGAACACGTTCACGTGCCGACACGCGAGGAGATTCTTGCGGGCACATCGCGCCCCATTCCGAAATCGCTCTACACGATCGCAATGGTACTTGCAGCCATCGGAGCGATCGTATTCGTGATCGGCGCAGTCATGGGTGTCGATCGGGTCTGGCAGGCGCTGCTCGTCAACTGGCTCTACTTCACGACCATTTCCTCTGCAGGCGTGATGTTCGTTGCAGTGCAGAGAATTACCACGGCTCGCTGGTCGCGATCGATCATTCGGTTCCTCGAAGGATACGTCGCGTTCCTGCCCGTGGCGTTCGTACTGCTGCTGCTGATTTTCATCGGCAAGAACCACATTTTCCCGTGGACACACGAAGCCCTGCACGTCCCCGAGAAAGTCATCTACCTCAATCCCGCATTTCTGATTCCCCGCAGCATCTTCGCCTTTGGAATCATCGCGGCACTGAGTCTGTGGTACATCTACACGAGCGTCCGGCTGGATGTCGGACACTCTCCTGAAGCGGGCGCAAAATGGGCGCGCGGCCTTCGCGAGCGCATGCGGCGCGGTTTCCGCGATGAGCGGAGAGAACTCCACTCCACGCATTCAAAGCAGGGTTACATGGCCGTGTTCCTCGGCTTCGCCTTTGCGTTCGGATGGATTGTGCTGGCGTGGGATCTTTCCATGTCACTCGACCTGCATTTCCAGAGCACGATGTACGGCTGGTGGGTCTTCATGGGCGGCTGGGTTGCAGCACTCGCGAGCTTTACGATTCTCACGATGACGTGGCGCAAATATCTGGACCGCTACGACCTCATTACCGAGAAACACTTTCACGACCTCGGCAAGCTGTGCTTCGCCTTTACGGCGTTCTGGGGTTACCTGACATTCGGTCAGTATCTGGTTATCTGGTACGGCAACCTTGGAGAGGAAACTCACTGGGCGCGTCTTCGGCTGATTCAGCCATGGCTGCCGATCACTCTTGTAACTGTGGGTCTGATGTTCGGGCCGTTCTTCGGCCTCATGGCGAAGTCGGCCAAGGTCTTCCTGCCAACGCTCGCGCTGTTTGCGTTCTTTACCGTGTTCGGGCTTTGGTTCCACCGCTATCTCGAGATCTATCCATCGCTGTATTACAAGTCGGCTGACGCTCCGCTTGGCATATGGGAGCTTGGCGTGACACTCGGATTCCTGGGTATGTGGGGTTTCTCGTACATGTCGTTCATGGACGCGTTCCCGCGCATGCGTGTGACGCTCATGACCTCACCGTACCGGGATGAAGTCCAGGTGCCTGTGAATCCGGAGACGATGGAGCCGCTGCCGGCGCACGAGTAGCCTCGCACCCGGGAGAATAAATCGTCATTTTTTCCCGGGTGCGGCATCTGCGGAAGGCCAGTGTCCATTTATATTTGTTGCACGGGGCGTTAGCTCAGCTGGGAGAGCGCCTGGTTTGCAACCAGGAGGTCGCAGGTTCGATCCCTGTACGCTCCATTCAATATTGGAAAACCCGCGGCCAGTCCGCGGGTTTTTCATTTATGCCTTCTTCATCTTCCGGGGATTTCAATTGAGACACACTCAGGCCGTGATTCTTGCGCGAGGACTGGGCACCCGCATGAAGAAGGCAGATCCAGACGCCGCCATCGGGGACGACCAGGCCGAAGTCGCCGAATCTGGAATGAAGGGAATGATCCCCATAGGCCGGCCGTTCATGGACTACCTGATCAGTGCACTCGCTGATGCCGGGTACAAGAGGATATGTCTGGTCATCGGGCCTGAGCACCAGTCAGTTGTGCGGCATTATACGGAGCACTCACCTCCCGCACGGGTCTCCGTGGAATTCGCGATACAGGAAGAGCCGCTGGGAACCGCCAACGCAGTGATTGCCGCCGAGGGGTTCTGTGGAGCAGATCCGTTTATCGTGCTCAATTCGGACAACTACTATCCGGTGGAAGCCTTGAGTGCGCTTGGATCGGCACCCGCGCCTGCGATAGTCGCATTTTCGCGGAAGGCCCTGCTGGAAGCCGGCAACGTTCCTCCGGAACGCGTAGGCAGGTTTGGCGCGCTTACCATAGATGCGGACGGCTACCTGGTGAGCATTGTTCCTCGCGCGGGTGAAAATCCAGGCGCGGACGGCAGCGAAGTTTACGCAAGCATGAACTGCTGGTTGTTTGATACATCCATCTTCGAGGCGTGCAGGCAGGTGCCAATGTCCCCTCGCAGTGAGATGGAGCTTCCCCGCGCGGTTCAGATGGGCATTGACACGATGGGAATGCGATTCAGGGCTGTCAGGGTTGCTGCTGCGGTGCTCGATCTGTCTACACGTTCTGATATCGCTGAGGTGCAGCGGCGCCTGAGTTCAGTCGCGGTAAGTCTGTGACGGCTCAGCCCGGCTCAGTCTCGGGGAGTGCCTTGTCGAGAAGTGCCGCGAGCATCTTGTAGGGGATCGCACCTGACTGCCTGGCGATCTCCTTCCCGCCGGAGAATACGATCGTCGTGGGAATTCCGCGAATATTGAAAGGCTGCGCTGCGCGCTGGGCCCGATCAGTGTCGACCTTGGCGACGATTGCCCGGCCCGCATACTTCGCGGCCAGCTCGTCAACGGCGGGCGCCATCATCTTGCACGGGCCACACCAATCAGCGTAGAAGTCAACTATCACGGGAAGTTCGCTCTCCGCGACGGTGCGGCTGAAACTGTCATCGCCGAGGTGGATCGGGCGATCCAGCAGAAGCGGTTTCGCGCATTTGCCGCACTTTGGCCGGTCGGCGGCGCGCGATGCATCGACGCGGTTCCAACTCTGGCAAAACTGACACTGCAGGGTCGCTTTCGACCCCGGGTTGAGAGCAGTGGTATCGGCGGTGCTCATGTTGGTCCACTCCGGTCTTCGTTTGTGGGAAGTCGCTGGAATCAACTGCAAAAACTGAGGCAGCAACTTCCAGTTCCACATTCAGAAGTGGCCTCATTACCACGACAATCTGTTACACACTGATCGTTTCTTGACAGGGGGAACCGTCCTGTCCGGTTGGAGATGTGATGCTGGCAAAAGCCACTCCGAATTTCATGTGACCAGCAGGCTACACGCTCGTCGTTGTTGTGCATGGAATTCCTGAACCTACAGCAGTCGACATCGGCAACGCCTGCGCTGCCTAACGCCAATGAAGAGGAACTGATGCGCTCCATGTCCGCCAGCGCGAATCGGCTGCGGCTCCAAAGTCGTGTTTGTGCATCCGGCTTCAGCATGCTCGAGATGCTCATCGTGATGATCATTATTGCCGTCCTCGTCGGTATCATCATCCCGAAGATATCACGCCAGATACAGCATGAGCGCGTCAACCGCGCTGCACAGGTCCTCGTGCAGGATCTTCAGAACGGGTTCGCGGTCGCAGGGCGGCAGCGCGCCCCCGTCCGGCTCACGTTCACCCCGAGCACACTGACATACATCTTTACCGACCGGGCCACTGGCACAGTCCTCCAGAAGCGGATTATGGCAACGGGTTCCGAGTACTCATTGACCGCGCTGTCGTCAACACAGAATACAGTAGACGTGCTTCCGAACGGTATCGGATCCGCTGCATTTGTAGTGACCCTTACGAACGGGAACTACTTCAGGAAGGTATCTGCATCGAGCGCCGGTTTTATCCGCATGACCCCCCAGTGAGCGAGGAATCATGACTCATACTGCCCGTGGGAGAAATCCACGTCCACCGATTCCCGCTACGCCAAAGAGGCGGCATGGATTCATCCTGATGGAAGTAATTGTCGCGATGACCTTGCTCGCGCTCATCATGACTCCACTCGCAGCGATGGTGTACAAGATCACGGCGCGCTCGCACCGTTCGATCGGCAACACCTACCGCAACGCAGTGCTGATGGAACAGGTCAATCTGCTGGAGGCCACGCCTTACGACAGTCTTGCGCAAGGCACGCGCACTACGACCTACACTGCGAGGCCCTATCCGCGGACCGAGCGGGTAACTGTAACAGAGTACTACTCCAAGTGGCAGCTCAAGGCAAAGCGGGTCACGCTGATTATCAGCCCCACGAATCCCCTCTACCGGCCGGACACCACGATTTTCATCCGGTCGAGCGCCAACACGCGCACAACCTTTACCGACGATGGCATGTGACGATGAGAACCATGGCGAAGGGGCCGCGCAGCGGCTTGAGCATGGCCGAATTGCTGATCGGCATGGTGATCCTTGCCATCGTGGGCATGGCCCTGACGCGCACAATGCGCTCCCAGGCCCGTTATTTCGACAACCAGAAGACCGGAAATCTCGCGCGCAATGTTTCGAGGGGGCCGCTGAACCGGGTTGTCTCTGATCTCAGGATGGTCGAGGCCCGTGGAGGAGTGATATCGGCAACGACTACTCAGGTGACCGTTCGCGTGCCGTACGCAATGGGCGTGGTATGCGGACCCAGCGGGAACTGGACACATATCAGCCTGCTCCCGGTGGATTCCGCCATGTTCGCAGCGCCGGGTTATTCCGGATACGCGTGGCGTGGAGGAGACGGAGTGTACCGTTATAAGGAGGACAATCAAACGAAGGACGTCGGTGACCTGACCATCTGCAACAACGTAAAAATTGGCACGCTCACAACGCAGGGTGCGAAGGTGATAAGGATATCTCCCGTCCTGCCGGACACAGCCAGCTACGGTACGCCGGTACTTCTGTTTCGCAACATCAAGTACTCTTTCGAGCCGTCCGTTTTAGTACCTGGCAATACCGGTCTTTTTCGTACGCGCCTGCAGGACAACGTGACCGAGGAGCTGTCATCGCCTTACGATGCCTCGGCGAAGTTCCTGTATTTCACGGGCAGCGATCCGGTCGCGCACGGCATTCCCGCCGACCTCTCGACGATACGCGGGATAGAACTGAACATGACCGGGATGAGCGAGCGACCGCCCTTTGGCGGAACCGAGAGAAAACGCGCTCCCTTCATAACTGCTGTTTTCTTCAAAAATCGACTCAACTGACCGGGGAAACCATGTTTTCAAATTCCAGAAAGGGATTCGCGCTGCCGACCGCAATTCTCGTGATCGGGATTCTTTCGATCTCGATTGCCGCAGGATTTACCCTGGTCAACTCGGAACGGCGCGGAGTTGACGATCAGAAGGCGCAGGTAAGTGCGTTTGTACTCGCTGAACAAGGACTGCAGACATTTTTTGTCAAGCGTGACTCGCTTGGTTTTACCTCCAGGCCTCCAGGAGCTCGTGAAGGCCCGGTCCGAATCTATTTCAAGGGTGGGTATGCTGACGTCGAACTCGATCGCGTACGCCCTCCTGTAGGATCCCTGGCCGGACTATACGTGGTCAGGTCGCGCGGTACACAGACACAGGGAGCAATTGGCGGAACCCCTGCGGGTGTGAGAACTGTAGCGCAGTATGCTGCATGGGAACCGGCGGGGATGCAGGTGCTGGCGGGGTGGACTGCCATCAGCGGGATCAGGAAAAACGGAAACTCCGGGACGTTTCTCGGTGCGGATGCATGCAAGGATTCGGCGGCTATTGCAGGGGTAGCGGTTCCCCAGGTGCCGGGCTTCAATCAACCTGGAACCGCGGATAGCACCGCATATCTTGCTGATTCCGCCAGGGCGGCAGCTCGCCGGGTTGAGATCGACTGGGCAGGAATCGTCGCTGGGAGCGCGCTGACTCCCAACTATGTTGTCCCGCCTGATGTCATTCCTTCGTTTGCCGATACCACTTTCTATCCCACGATCTACATGAGCAGTAGTGGGAATGTCGGCTCGTCCGCGTTGAACGGAGGCCGCGGAACCCTGATCGTGCGGGGTAATCTCGATACCGGAAGCGGGGCAACTTTCAACTGGAAAGGAGTGGTTCTCGTAGGCGGAGATTTGACAGGCAACGGGAACAACAACATTCAGGGGGCCATCGTCAGCGCTCTGAACGTGAAGCTCGGCGAAAATGTGCCAATCAATACAGTCAACGGTACCAAGAAGTACCAATACAATTCGTGCGAGGTGGCCAAGGCTCTCATGGGACTGGGGGCATTGGTGCCGTTGCAGAATACGTGGGTAGATAACTGGGTTGAGTACTGAGAGGCGCAGAGGGCTGCGCTACGCAGAGGCGCAGAGTTGCGCAGAGCGCGGAGGGTGGTCTTCTCATGCGGGGGGGCGGCTGAGTATCAGCCGCTTTACCCCCCGATACAGGTGTGAAGTGTTGAAGTTGATGACCAAGCCTCGCTCGAGGCCTGAAAGCTTCAGGTAGGTCAACAGTTGCGCCTGGTGCACGGGGTGCAACTGAGCCACCGACTTGATCTCCACGACGACTTCGTTGTTCACTATGAAGTCCGGCCGGTAGTTTCGGTAAAACAACGACTCCCCATAGGCCACTTTCAGGGAGGGCTGCCGCTGGATCTCGAACCCGGCGCTGCTCATTTCTCTGTGAAGGCATTCCTCGTAAACTGACTCCAGCAATCCAGGCCCGAGCTTTCGGTGCACGGTCATCGCACACCCGATAATTTCGAAAGTCAGCGGGTCCCGTCCCTGGGCATTGTTGTCGGCGGCAGTGGTCATGCGGGAAGTTGACGCTGGAGGGGCCCGGGGGACGCAATCGTAGTATTGCGCGAGCATCCCCTCTGCGCCCTCTGCGCCCTCTGCGCCCTCTGCGCCTCTTGCGTAACGCCGCAGGCGCCTCTGCGCCTCGCGGGACAATGTAAATTGTCCCGCATATGAAGATTCTCGTCATCGAAGACGACCCCACGGTCGGGCAGTTCGTCAAACGAGGGCTCGAGCAGCAGCGCTGGGGAGTGGACCTCGTCGAGAACGGCGACGAAGGAGAGCAGATGGCGGTCAGCGGCAACTACGACCTCATCGTCCTCGACATGCGTCTTCCCGGCAAATCAGGCCTGGATGTTCTCAGCTCCCTCCGGGGAAGGGGTTTCGAAAGGCCGATACTCGTGCTCACAGCACAGGACGCGATCGACGCCAAAGTTGAAACACTCCGGGCCGGCGCTGACGACTACGTTACGAAGCCATTTGCCTTCGAAGAACTGCTCGCGCGAGTCGAGGCGTTGTCGCGGCGGCCGCGAATACTCGTGTCGCCGGCGCTCAAGGTTGCAGATCTCGAGTTGCATCTCGACACACGCGAAGTCTCACGCGCTGGCTCGCAGATAGAGTTGACTCCAAAGGAATACACCGTCCTCGAATACCTTATGCGTCATGCGGGCCGCGTCATGAGCCGTACGCTCATCACGGAGTACGCGTGGGGTTATCACTTCGACCCGGGGACCAACATCGTCGATGTGGTTATCAACCATCTGCGAAAAAAAATCGATGCATCCCATTCATCGAAACTGATCCATACAATTCGTGGAGTGGGCTATGTGATTCGCAGCGAAGCTCCAGCTTCAAAAGGCTGATTTCAGATGGCGTCCACCCGCGCGAACCTCACCGCGGCATTCGTCATGGGCGTCGTCGCTGCAACTGGCGTTCTCGGTCTCGCGTTCTGGACTGCGCGCAATGCATCGCTCTACCGGGACATCGCGCGCTATGCAAACACGGAAGTGGACCTGGTCGCGCGTGCAATCGAGGAAGCTGGCGAGGGCGCCCAACCGGTTGTCATCGGTCCCGACACCGCGTCCGAAGCGCTGTACATCACGCCGCGGCTTGGCGCGACTCTGAACGTTTTTCCCGGTTACCTGGTGGTGATGGATCAGCGCGGTCTGGTGCTTTTCCAGTCAGGTGATGTTCGCCGGCTTGCGGAGGCCGATGCGGGCGTCCTGTCGGAGCAGATTCGCATTCTTCCAACGGACGGAACGGCCGGTCTCCTCGCTCTCAATGGCGTGAGAGAGAGAATTCTTCTTGTGGCCCGGGAGATAGAGACGCCCACGGGGAAGCTCGGCAAGATCGTGATTGGAGTTTCCACCGAAGGGGCGACAGACCTGCCTCGAGCGTACCTGGTTTTCATCTTTGTGGGACTGGTAATCGCCGTTTCTGGCTGGGCGGCGTGGGCAATGCTCGGAATTACCTCTCAGCGTATCGGGAAGATCACGCACGATGTTGCCGCCATCAGTGATGGACGGAGCCTGCATCGCCGATTGGGAATTGAAAGCGCAGGAGAAGAATTCGAGCAGCTGGTGACAACGCTCAACGCGATGATCGAGCGGCTCGAAACTTCGTTCCTGGGACTTCGACGTTTCACTGCCGATGCGAGTCACGAGCTCAAGACGCCGCTGGCCGTGCTTCGCGCCGACGTCGAGCGGGCGATGAGCGAGCCGTCGCAAACCGAGCGGCTGGTGGCGCTGGAGGAAGCGCTGCATGAAACAACGCGAATGGCAGATCTGGTGGAGAGTCTGCTGACACTGGCTCGCGCTGATGAGGGCCGGTTTGATATTCATCGTGAGCCCGTCGCAATGAAACCCCTCGTAGATGACGTCTACGAGACGGCACTGATTCTCGGCGAAGGTGCAGGCGTTGCTGTGAACCTTCAGTTCACTGCGGATATATCGATCATGGGTGATCCGACACGCCTGCGGCAGCTTTTCCTGAACCTCGTGACCAACGCCATCAAGTATACGCCGCCGGGTGGCAAGGTGGACATCGGGCTCGGGGTGCATCCGGACAACATCACATTCGCAGTGCGCGATACGGGAATAGGCATCGCTGCGGCCGATGTACCGTACATATTCGAACGTTTCTGGCGGGCCGACCGGGCGCGCTCCCGGATGTCCGAGCGCGGGGGGTTCGGACTGGGTCTTGCAATCAGCCAGTGGATAGCCCAGGCACACGGAGGCACACTTACTGCTTCATCGAGACTCGGTCGAGGCAGCCTGTTTACCGTTACTCTGCCACTTCCGCAAGACCGGAAAGCATAAAGAACATTAACCCGATTTCACGGATTCTTAATCTTCGTGGCATTCCCCGGAACATCGGTGCGGGGTAGTCTACATGACAACAACCTTTCCTCGGTAATGCAATGTTCAATCGACTGATCGAGTCACAGCCCCAGAAGCAGAAGATGGCTGGCGGAACACTGTTCAGCATGATTTTGCACGGCGGTCTGATCGCGGCTGGTGTCATTCTTACGGCGAGAGCAGGAATCGCCGACGACAAGACAAAGAATGAGAAAATCCAGTTCGTCGAGATGAAAAAGGAGCCGCCCAAGCCCAAGCCAAAGGAGCCCCCTCCGCCGCCGCCGAAGGATGTAGTGGTAAAGGCGCCGCCGCCGAAGGGATTCCAGGTGCTCCGTGCGCCAGTGGACATTCCTATCAAGATTCCTGATATCGACCTTTCCAAGAAAGCCACCAATGAGGATGACTTCAGCGGAAAGGGCGTGAAGGGTGGAAGCGCCAAGGGCGTCGAAGGTGGTACGCCTCAGATCATCGATTCCAACCAGACCTATTACGAGTTCCAGGTCGAAAAGCCGGTCTCGCAGATTCCGGGAACGGGGTCACCGCGCTATCCCGACGCGCTTCGCTCATCGGGCGTTGAAGGTGAGGTACAGGCACAGTTCCAGGTAAACGAAGATGGCCGTGCCGAATTGAGCACCTTCAAGGTGCTGAAGGCAACGAACGACCTGTTTGCGAGCGCTGTTCGTTCCGCGCTCCCCAACATGCGGTTTTACCCAGCCGAGATCGGCGGCAAGAAAGTGAAACAGCTGGTGCAGCAGAGCTTCCAGTTCAAGCTCGACAGATAGTCGCAGGCAAACCCATACCCTCTCGGAGATTCTGAAACAATGCAACTCTCTCTTCTCGACCTTTGGAGTCAGATGGCCGGGTTCGCCCGCGGCATCGTCTTTACGCTCGCGATTATGTCCATCTGGTCCATGTCGGTCACGATCAAGAAGTGGTGGGATCTGCGCAAGGCGCAGGCTGAAACGCGCAAGTTCGCACCCGAGTTCTCACAGTACCTCGAAGAAGACAATCTCGCCGAGGCAGTCACGCTCTCCGAGAAGTACAAGAAGTCGCACGTTGCCCGCGTACTCGGCGGCGCACTCACTGAGATCAAGCCGCTCATCCAGGACGGTACGGTCTCGGTCGGCGACATCAACTCTGCAGAGCGTGCGATCGAGCGCGAGATGCTGATGACGATCACCGATCTCAAGCGTGGTCTTGCGATTCTGGCCACGGTTGGCGCCACAGCGCCGTTCGTTGGACTGCTTGGAACGACGATGGGAATCGTGAACGCGTTCACGGGTATGGCTGCATCCGGATCAGGCGGTCTCTCCGCCATCTCGGCCGGTGTCGCCGAGGCGCTCATCACGACGGCTTTCGGTCTTCTCGTGGCTATTCCGGCGGTGTGGTCCTACAACTATTTCCAGACCAAGATCGACAACCTTACGGCAGAGATGACGTACACGTCGAAGGAAATGATCGATTACATGATCAAGAACGTCAGCGGCGAGTTCGGCCGTTCGCGCTTCACACGTGAGTTCAACACGACTGCTTCGAGCGGATCAGCACCGATCTCGCAGTAGCCGCAGGAGGATAATCCTATGGCAATGTCAGTTGGGGGCGGCGGAAATGTGAAGGCAGAGCCGAACGTGGTGCCGATGATCGACATCATGCTCGTGCTGCTCATCATCTTCATGCTCGTTGTCCCCGCGATCAGCGCTGGATTCCAGGCGGTGCCACCGCAGGGTGTGAATCTCAAGCCACACCCTGAAGAGGAACGCGATCAGGTTCTCGGAATCGATGCCGACGGTCAGTACTATCTGAACAAGGCGCCGATTCCGAATGCCGAACTGGCCCAGAGACTGCGCACCATTTACGAAGACCGGTCCGAGGACAAGCTCCTGTACGTGAAGGCGCACAAGGATCTGGAGTACGGAAAGGTCATCGATGCTCTGGATATCGCTTCGCGCAACTTTGTCGCGGTGTCAGGTTTGATTACGGATCAGCAGCCGGGAACAATTTCGATGGTCGCAACGGACCGGCTGATGCCGGGTATCGGCGGGCCGGCTGAGGGGGAGAAAAAGTAATGGCCGGAATGAGCACAGGAAAAAGCGGGCTCACCAACGAGCCGAATGTCGTTCCCATGATCGACATTCTGCTCGTGCTCCTGATCATCTTCATGCTGGTGGTTCCGATGTCGCGGAAGGCGCTTGACCTTCAGCTTCCGGATCCGACGGAGACGACTCAGAGCGACAACCCGCCGCCTCAGATTGTTCTCGAGGTGATGCCAGGTGAGAAGTTTCTCGTCAACAAGGAACCGCTGACGAGAGAAACGCTGCCAAAGCGTCTGAAGGAGATTTACGATGGACGTCCGGAGAAGATCATCTTCGTCAAGGGTGACCCGAAGGTGAAGTACTCCGATGTGATCTTCGCGATGGATGTCGCGCGCGGATCCGGCGTGAAGGTCATCGGTATGTCGCCGAAAGAGTCAGCCGGAGCTCCAGCGCAATAGAGCGCCGGTATCGACCTCCGTCAGGGGTTCCGAGCAAGAGAGAGGGGCGGTGGAAGGGAATCGCCGCCTCTCTTTTTGCACATGCCCTCATAGTCCTGCTGATACTGTTTCCTGCGGCGCGCTCGGGATTCGTCGGCACCCCGGCAGTCGGGGGAGGAGGAGAGGGACCCGCTGGCGGCGGGGGCGGTGGAACGCAGGGGGGCGGCCAATCTTCGGGCGACCGACTTCAATTCGTTCAGCTCAATGCGCCCAGCCCCGACGCTGCCGCCGTGGTAGCGCCACCACCGCTGCCAGTGCCGCCGGCGAAGCCGACGCCTGAGCTGCCGAGGCCGGCGCCGACGCCGCCCATTACAACTCCTTCCCCTTCGGCATCGTCTTCATCGGGTGTGGGAGGTACGGGTACTGGTACCGGCAATACGGGTGGAGCAGGGGCAGGGCCGGGAACTGGCGGGGGGATAGGGTCGGGGACTGGCACCGTAACGGGCAGCGGGGCGGGAGCAGGAACGGGCGGTGGCCCGGGAACCAACTATCCACCCACGCCGACGCAGTTTTTTCTGCCGCCGCTTCCCGCGCCAGCATCAGTTCGCGGTTATCACCTGATTGCCTATTTCGACGTCGACGAAAAGGGCGCCGCCAAACTTCTCGGTTTCAATCCTTCGAGTGACGGATCATACAACCGGAAACTGCGTGAGGTGCTGATGGCCCTGCGCTTTCGTCCAGGGACGCGGCCAGACGGAACCCCAGTAAGAGATACCGTCGACATCCAATTCATTTTCTAGCTGGTAACTGGCTGCTGGATGCTGGCCCGCGGACTGCGGACTGCGGGCTCTGCGGAGGACGGACCCCGGACGTTACGGCACTACGGACTGCTGACGTACTACGGACTCCGGATTGCGGACCCAAAAGCAGCCGTCCGCAGTAAGCTCAGTCCGCAATCCGTACTCCGCAGTACGTCAGCCGTCCGCAGTAAGCTCAGTCCGCAATCCGTACTCCGCAGTACGTCAGCAGTCCGCAGTAAGCTCAGTCCGCAATCCGAAATCCGCAGTACGTCAGCAGTCCGCAGTGCAGTAACGTCCTGGATCCGTGCTCCGCAGTCCACTCAGAAGACTGCGGCCCGACGGCGGACAAACTGCGGAGAATGGACCGAGGACGACGCACTGGCTTTCCTCGCCGAGAAGAAGTAAATTCTGCGCGCCTGTCACCGGGCCGTTGCCGGTGTCTCTATTCCCCCGCGGAGACCATTAATGAGCAGCATGCCCGAGACCGGGGACGCCACGGCGTCGTCGGGCGGATTCGTCAAAGCTTTGACCCTGACCGATGCGACAATGCTTGTCGCAGGGTCGATGATTGGGTCGGGCATCTTCATCGTCTCTGCAGACATCTCCCGCACAGTTGGGTCTCCACTCTGGCTCATGCTGGCATGGCTCGCCGCCGGTCTCATCACCGTGCTCGGCGCGCTTGCCTACGGTGAACTCGCGGCGATGTATCCCCGAGCCGGGGGGCAATACGTTTTTCTCAGAGAGTCCATGGGTCCGCTCATGGGCTTTCTTTATGGATGGACGCTGTTCATCGTAATTCAAACCGGTACGATTGCCGCCGTCGCCGTGGCGTTTGGACGATTCCTCGGTGTGCTGTGGCCCGCTATCACGCCGGACAGGTACGCATGGTTCCCGCAGTTCGACGTGACGACCCCCGGCGGACTCATCGAAATCGGACTCACTCCGCAACGGGTGATCGCGTTGATCTCGGTCTGGGTTCTGACGTGGATCAACCTGCGCGGCGTGCGGGAAGGGAAGCTGGTTCAGACTACGCTGACCATCGTGAAAACCGGCGCTCTCGCGCTGCTGATCATCCTTGGTCTGACGATAGGACGAAACGCCGAAGCTATCGCGGCCAACTTCAGTGCCGGCAATTTCGTGGGCCATGTGGACATTGGATCGGCATTCATGATTGCTTTCGGTGCCTCGCTCGTCGGCTCGCTGTTCTCGAGTGACGCGTGGAACAACGTGACGTTTGCCGCAGCCGAGGTAAAGAATCCACAGCGCAATCTTCCGCTCGCACTGCTGCTCGGTACCGGGCTCGTAAGCGGACTGTATCTGCTGGCGAACATCGCTTATCTGAATGTGCTCCCGCTGAATGGAACGGCTGAGGCAGCAAGCGTCCTGGGGCGCGGAATTCAGTTCGCCACGCAGGACAGAGTTGGAAGCGCGGCCGCAGAAGTGATCTTTGGCGCCATTGGCGGCACGATCATGGCCTCGGCAATCCTGATCTCGACCTTCGGGTGCAACAACGGTCTCATCCTGGCCGGCTCGAGAGTCTACTACGCAATGGCCAAGGACCGGCTGTTCTTTGAGGGTGCAGGCCGGCTGAACGCCAACCACGTGCCTGCCAACGCACTGATCGTGCAGGCGGTGTGGACGAGTCTTCTGTGCCTTACCGGCACTTACGGACAGCTTCTCGACTACGTGATCTTTGCAGCACTTATTTTCTATGCGCTCACAACTGTCGGGCTGTTCATTTTACGCGCGAAGCTTCCGAATGCAGAGCGTCCGTACCGGGCAGTTGGCTACCCAGTGCTCCCGGCGCTGTACATTGTGCTTGCCTCGACCATTGCCATTGTTCTTCTGATCGCAGACAAGACTCGCGCTCAGGCGATATCCGGTCTGGTCATCGTCGCACTCGGCGTTCCTGTCTACTACCTGTGGCGGAGTGCGGGCACCTCGTCCCGGGCGTAGCCGGATTTCCCAGCGATTTACCTCAGCACCTTAACACCGTTCATTGGCGCGCGGCCGGATATTCCAACCGGTCCGCCGAATTCCTTCAGGAGAGCTTCAATGAGAGTTTGGATGCACCGCATTGTTCGTCGAGTAATTCCGATCGCTGGCCGGATGGTCATTGCCCTGCTGAGCGGCAGCCTCTTTTCCGGACTTGCCCTGGCGCAGGACATAGTTGCGCCCGGCGCCGCTGCCCCGCCAGCGCATCGCCCGGGCGGCGAGGCGAACCTCGTGATTCCCGACCTTTCGTCGGTCTCATTCCTTGGCATGCCGGGAAGCACGCTGCTGATGCTCGGACTCATAGTGTGCGCAGCAGGCCTGCTCTTCGGACTGGTTATCTACTCGCAGCTGAAGAAGATGCCGGTGCACGCGTCGATGCTCGAAATTTCGGAGCTGATCTACGAGACCTGCAAGACATACCTCATCACTCAGGGCAAGTTCATCCTGATACTCGAGGTATTCATCGGGTTCATCATTCTTCTCTACTTTGGCGTCCTGCTCTCGTTCGAAGCCACCAAGGTCGCGATCATCCTGATCTTCAGTCTCGTTGGTATCGCCGGCTCGTATGGAGTGGCGTGGTTTGGAATCCGCGTGAACACGTTTGCAAATTCCCGAACGGCGTTTGCGTCGCTCAAGGGCAAGCCTTACCCGTGTTACGCCATTCCGCTCAAGGCGGGCATGAGCATCGGCATGCTCCTGATCTCGGTAGAGCTGCTGCTGATGCTCTCCATCCTGCTTTTCATTCCCGGTGACTACGCCGGAGCATGCTTCATCGGGTTCGCGATCGGCGAATCACTTGGAGCGGCGGCACTTCGAATCGCTGGCGGAATCTTCACGAAGATCGCCGACATCGGTGCTGACCTGATGAAGATCGTCTTCAACGTCAAGGAAGACGACGTGCGCAATCCTGGCGTAATCGCTGACTGCACCGGCGACAATGCCGGTGATTCAGTCGGCCCGAGTGCCGACGGGTTCGAGACCTACGGCGTGACGGGCGTTGCCCTCATCACGTTCATTCTGCTCGCAGTCACCGACAACACGGTGCAGATCCAGCTTCTCGTGTGGATCTTCGCGATGCGCATCATGATGATCATCGCCAGCGGGATTTCATACCTTGTGAACGAAGCAATTGCCAAGGCCCGCTACATCAACGCTGACAACATGAATTACGAGTCGCCGCTCACCAGCCTTGTCTGGCTGACGTCGATCGTATCCGTCGTTCTCACGTACATCGTTTCCTACATGCTGATCCCGGACCTTGGGGACGGTTCACTCTGGTGGAAGCTGTCGTCGGTGATCACCTGCGGCACGCTTGCAGGTGCGATCATTCCCGAGCTCGTGAAGATCTTCACGTCCACGGAATCGAAGCATGTGAGGGAAGTGGTCACGTCGTCACGCGAGGGTGGAGCATCGCTCAACATCCTGTCGGGGCTCGTCGCCGGTAACTTCAGTGCCTACTGGCTCGGCATCGTGATCATGGGCCTCATGTCCGTTGCCTATGGAATCAGCACGCTGGGTATTGGCTCGCTGATGCTGGCACCGGCAGTGTTTGCGTTCGGCCTCGTTGCGTTCGGTTTCCTCGGAATGGGACCGGTGACGATTGCCGTCGATTCCTACGGTCCCGTCACGGACAACGCACAGTCAGTATTCGAGCTGTCAATGATCGAGCAGACGGCCGGATCCGCTGAGGAAGTTCAGCGTGACTATGGGTTCAGCCCGAACTTCGAGCGCGCAAAGCACCTGCTTGAAGAGAATGACGGTGCAGGCAATACGTTCAAGGCAACTGCCAAACCGGTGCTCATCGGAACGGCCGTCGTCGGAGCCACGACGCTGATTTTCTCGATCATCATGTCGCTTACTCACGGCCTCCAGCCGGAGCTGATCGCGAATCTGTCACTGCTGCATCCGCCATTCCTGCTCGGCCTGATCACTGGCGGTGCGGTGATTCACTGGTTCGTCGGAGCTTCAACGCAGGCGGTTACAACGGGCGCTTATCGCGCGGTCGAGTTCATCAAGGCCAATATGAATCTCGAAAGCACGGCCAGGGCGTCGATCGCCGACAGCAAGAAGGTCGTGGAGATCTGCACCAAGTATGCGCAGAAGGGAATGTTCAACATCTTCCTTGTCGTATTCTTCTCAACGCTGGCTTTCGCATTCGTGGAGCCCTATTTCTTCATCGGATACCTGGTGTCGATCGCTCTGTTCGGATTGTATCAGGCGATCTTCATGGCCAATGCCGGCGGCGCGTGGGACAACGCAAAGAAAATCGTCGAAGTGGAACTCAAGCAGAAGGGAACTGACCTGCACGCTGCAACGGTAGTCGGTGACACGGTGGGCGATCCATTCAAGGACACGTCATCGGTTGCCCTCAATCCAATCATCAAGTTCACAACTCTCTTCGGTCTGCTTGCCGTGGAGCTCGCCGTGTCGCTGACCGAGCAGCGCGGTCCGACGCTCGGTCACATGCTTGCTGCAGTGTTCCTGCTGGTGTCGATGTTCTTCGTACACCGGTCATTCTACGGCATGCGAATCGAGAAGCAGTAGCTGAAGCAGTTCAGACACCAGGCGGGTAAAAAATGAGCGAATTGGCTGGCGGTGCCGGGAAGGGAATGAAACTTCACACGAAGATTCTGCTGGGTCTTCTGGTGGGGGCCACCCTCGGCATCGCCGCTGAGACGCTTCTGGGAGGCGACTCCCCGCTGGTGGAGGGGGTCAACCATTACGTTGCCGGACCGGCGGGCCAGATATTTCTGCGCCTGCTGTTCATGATCGTGATTCCGCTTGTCTTCTCCTCGATCTCCCTCGGAGTCGCTGGACTGGGCGACCTCAAGCGGGTTGGACGAGTCGGGGCCAAGACGCTGGGATTCTTTCTTGGCTCGACGGTTATGGCGGTCGTTCTCGGACTGATCATTGTCTCCGTTGTACGCCCGGGCGAGCGCATACCCGAAGCGACGCGCATCGAGCTCATGGAGACGTACCGCAACGATGCGTCTTCGAAGGTGGAGGCAGCGGCGACATCGGAGTTTGGCATTCAGACTCTGGTCAACATCGTCCCGAGGAACCCGGTTCGCTCGGCGGCCGACCTCGACATGCTGGGCACCATTTTCTTCGGTATCATCTTTGGTGCAGCACTCACCATGATCCCGGCTGCGCGAGCGAAACCGATGCTCGCGTTCCTGGAAGCACTGAATGACATAGTCATCAAGATCGTAGAAATGGCGATGCGGCTGGCACCTATCGGCGTAGCCGCGCTCATATTCGGCGTTACATCTCGATTCGGTTTCGATGTTCTCAAATTGCTTGGCTGGTACGTCGTAGTCGTGCTTGGCGCACTGTTTCTCCACCTCGCCATCAACATATCTGCAATCATCAGGATATTCGTAGGGATGTCGCCCCTCGTGTTCTTCTCGAGGATAAGGTCAGCGCTTGTCACCGCGTTCTCAACGAGTTCCAGCAGCGCCACCCTGCCGACTGCACTGGCCACGGCAGAAGAAAACCTCGGCATACCTAAGCACATCGCCGGTTTCGTCATGCCACTCGGCAGCACCATGTGCATGCACGGCACGGCGCTGTTTGAAGGGATCACTGTCATCACGCTGGCGCAGGCCTTCGGCGTCGAACTGGGGATCAGTCAGATGATCGCCGTCATGGTGATGTCAGTTGTGACTGCGGTCGGGGCAGCCGGAGTTCCCGGCGGGTCGATTCCGCTGCTGGTCGGCATACTGGTGATGTTCAAGGTGCCCGCTGAAGCCATAGCCATCGTGCTGGGAGTTGACCGGATTCTCGACATGGCTCGTACGACTGTGAATGTCTGCGGAGACTTCAGCGCAGCGGCCTGGATCGGAAAAGTCGAAGGGGCCTGGAATCCATCCATGGTGCCGGCAGTTGACGGCCGGATGGAAATTGGCGGGCTGGATGAGAGTCCGGGCTGGCCGAAGCCAAAAAGCTGATTTCACTACCCGGGTGGAAGCCGGGCAAATCACCAACATTCACAGTCCGCAGCAGGCTATTCGATGAGCATCTGGAAATTTCTGCGCAGCATATCGCTCACCAAGTGGATTCTCATATCCATGGTGATCGGAATCATGATAGGTGCCCTTGCTCCTGACATCGGAGTCGCCCTCAAACCACTCTCGACAATTTTTCTGCGCATGATCAAGTCGATCATCGTACCGATAATCTTCGGGACACTGGTAGTGGGAATTGCGGGGCATGGCGACGACATGAAACGCGTGGGTCGGCTGGCCTTCAAGTCGATCATCTACTTCGAGATTGTCACTACCCTCGCACTGTTCATCGGACTGGCGGCCGCGAATATCGTTAAGCCGGGGGAAGGCGTGGTCCTGAGTGGTCCAGCCGAGACTGGACAAGCTCTCGCCGCAAATACGCCTACCGGCGCCGGATTTCTCGAGCACGTGGTGCCCCAGAGTTTCTTCGAGGCCGCGTCGAAGAACGAAGTGCTCCAGATAGTTTTCTTCTCGATTCTCTTTGCCGTCGCGCTCTCGCAGGTGAGGGGCAAGCCGAAGGAGATCATGCTTGCCGGCTGCGAAGGTCTCGCCGAAGTGATGTTCAAGTTCACGGGAATCGTGATGAAGTACGCACCGATCGGTATCGGTGCCGCCATGGCCGTAACCGTCGGTCATAGCGGGCTTGGCGTCTTGATCAACCTCGGCAAGCTGGTCCTCACGCTGTATGCGGCGCTTGTGGTACTGATGCTCGGCGTGCTGCTGCCGGTGGCGCTCATGTTCAAAGTTCCCCTCAAGCAGTTCCTGCGCGCAGTGAAAGAACCGGCACTCATCGCGTTCTCCACGACTTCGTCGGAAGCGGCGCTGCCCCGGGCAATGCAGGCGATGGAAAGCATTGGCGTGCCGCGGCGCATCGTGGCATTCGTGATGCCGACTGGTTACTCGTTCAACCTCGATGGCTCTACGCTGTATCTCGCGGTGGCGTCGCTATTCGCGGCTCAGGCAGCCGGCATTCACATGACGTTCGGCCACCAGCTGGCGATGATGCTTACACTGATGCTGACGAGCAAGGGAGTCGCTGCGGTTCCGCGTGCATCGCTTGTAATTCTGTCGGGGGCGCTCACGGCGTTCGGACTTCCCCTCGAAGCTGTGGCGGTCATTCTTGGCGTGGACGAGCTCATGGACATGGCTCGCACGACGGTCAACCTCGTAGGTAACTGCCTGGCAACGGTCGTGATGGCTCGGTGGGAAGGAGAGTTCGTTCCCGTAAAAGATCCGGTACCGGCGTCGCTCGCCGCCTGAAGCTGGTTTTCAGGCGGACGGCATTCCCGCAGTAAGGCGAGCGATTGCTGACTTGACCGCGCCCCGCGCAGGGATCACGTCGTCCGGGCGCGGCTGAGCACCGGGC
Organism: Gemmatimonadaceae bacterium; assembly: GCA_046593625.1. Lineage (GTDB taxonomy): Bacteria > Gemmatimonadota > Gemmatimonadetes > Gemmatimonadales > Gemmatimonadaceae > UBA4720. Next base: position 37,723 of record JBKJNN010000131.1, read on the forward strand.
ACTGCCGATTTGAGACGGTGTTCGAGCCGCTTTCTCAGAAATGACCCCTTGTGCAGCAGACCGCCCGAGAACGCTACAGGTACTGCAGCCCGGCCATCGCCAAAGAGGTGCTGTGCGAGCGCCCTCACGTGCAGAACGAGTTCTTCGACAGCGAGTCCCACGAGTGCGTTGGCCCTGATGTCGTCTGCTGATGCGGCGTTAAAAACCGCAGGTGCCAGTGCTGCGAGCTCACGCGGCGTTGCTGCAATTCCCCATGGAATCAGCTCAGAGGGCTCATTGACCTGAGCGGCAGTGAGAATTGCGCCAGTGAGCGCAGTGGGTGGCTCACGTCCGTCAGCCGCCGAGGCCACCACGCCGAGCGCTCTTCTTCCGATCCAGGCTCCACTTCCTTCGTCACCAAACGCCGGCCCCCATCCTCCGCAACGTGCGATAGCGCTCAGCGGCCCACGGCCGTATGCGATGGAACCGGTGCCGGCGATGACAATGATGCCAGCCCCATTACCGAAAGCATCGGTGAGCGCTATCTCACCGTCTCCCTGAACCACAACCTCATCAGCAAGCTCGAGGTCCTCCAGCGCAACGAGAAGGGCACGGTTTTCCGCATCGCGTCCAACTCCCGCCACACCGGCTACTATGACCTTCGGCACAACTTCATCCAGGCCTGCCTGCGCGAGCGCCTGCTTGACGAGCGCGCCAATCGTCTGAGATGACTTGTCTTCGCGGCCGGGCGCCATGGCAGAGCCGGCGCCCGTGACATCCGCCAGCTCGTTGCCATCGGCGTCAGCAATGATCACACGCGTTTTGGAGCCGCCGCCATCTACACCTGCTACTACAAGGTCAGTCATCGGGATGTCTTGCGCGGTCTGCGTGTGTCAGGGATGAAAGTGTGCCGGTTATCATCGTGATGGACGTGCCGATCAGCACGTACCAGGGCCACGCGATCTTGCCCACCGTTCTCAGGGTGCCCTCCATGGCCGGAAGAATCGGCAGCAGCTGTTTGGAGAACACAATAAAGGACATCGATATCAGCGCGACACTCATCGCCAGAATCGCATCCCGCTGGATCGCCCGTGGCCACAGAACTCCCAGCGAGAATCCGCCAAGCAGGGCGCCGTAGGTAAATGACGCGATCGATAGTGCGACTACCACGACAGGCGTTCCCTGCGCCTTGTACATGAGCGCGGCAACGAGCAGTGCTATTCCCCATGCCAGCGAGAACAGCCGTGCGAGGCGGAATGTCCGCTTCTCATCTGGAGCCTTGCCGGTGATGGGCAGCCAGATGTCGTGAACTGTCGCCGCCGCGAGCGAATTGATCGAACCCGACAGCGTGCTCATCGACGCAGCGAGAATTGCGGCGACAACGAGTCCGGTGAGGCCAGGTGGCATCACATCGACGACGAAGGTCGGGAAAATTGTGTCCGGTCCGACGAACGTCTTGCCCTGGTAGTAGACGAACAGTCCGATGCCGATGAAGAGAAACAGCGTGAACTGTGCAATGACCGCGATGCCGCTGCCGATGAGTGCTTTGCGCGCGTCGGCGAGGCTGGACGAGGCAAGAAGTCGCTGGACGATGAGCTGGTCCGCTCCGTGGGAGGCCATCGAGAGGAACGCACCACCCAGCAATCCGGCGAACAGAGTCTGTGCTCGATCGAAACCGGTATAAGTGTCGATGAGTTGCAGTTTGCCCGCCTGTCCTGCCGTTGTGAGGATGGTACTCCAGCCGCCCTCCACGCCGCGCCCGAGGAGAATTATCGCAGCGGCTCCGCCCAGCACGTACACGCCTGTCTGAACAACGTCGGTCCATACCACTGCCTTCATGCCGCCGTGGTAAGTGTAGATCAGCGTCAGAACTCCGAGCAGCAGAATCGAGACCGGAGTCACGTACTGCGCGGGGATGGACGGCCCAATGATCAGTGCAACCGGAATAGCGGTCGCGAACACTCTTACGGAATCACCGAACGCGCGTGTGAACATGAATATGATCGACGCAAAGCGTCGCGTGCCCGAGCCGAATCTGCGTTCGAGCAGCGCGTATGCCGTAACGAGTTCTCCCTGGTAATACCGGGGGAGCAGCGTGTAGGCCACCACAATGCGTCCGATAAGGTATCCCGCAGCAATCTGAAGGAAGCCAAGGTTGGTCGTGTATGCGAGGCCGGGGATGCTGATGAAAGTCAGCGCGCTCGTTTCGGTGGCCACGACAGAAAACAGAATGGCCCACCACGGAATACGCTTGCCTGCTACGAAATAGTCCTTTGCATTCTTCTGGTCGCGGCCTAGCCACACGCCGAGGGCGGTTGTGCCGGCGAGATAGAAGACGAGGACAAAAAAATCGAGGGCGGTGAAATTTCTCATTCCACCGCCCTCGAGGGTGCGATCAGGCTCGACACCAGGCTAGGCGGTAAAGGAGCTACCGCAGCCGCAGCCGCCAGTTGCATTTGGGTTCTTGAACGTGAATCCCGAACCCTGCATCGAGGTGACGTAATCGATCGTCACCCCGGAGATGTATTGTCCCGAAAACGGGTCGACGAACACCTTGAAGTCGCCCTTGTCGAGCACGAAATCGTCTTCGGCGCTCTTGTCTTCGATGACCAGGCTGTACTTGAAGCCGCTGCAACCACCTGGCTGGACCGACACGCGCAGTCCGCCGAGTTCGCTGGTAACGCCTTCTGCTTCCATGAACTTTCTCACCTCAACAGCGGCCGCGTCGGTAATCGCGAGATCGATGTCAGGTGTTGTGGATGTACCCATTTTTCAGATCCTCCAGTGACTTCTGAAATTTAAGAAGGGCTGGCCGTTCACGGTAGGCCGACCGCGGCGTTTCCCTTCATCCTTTCCCGCTCGGACAGCTCCGAGCGTTCGCTGGCGCCGAGCGCATTCAGTGATCGTGCCACCCAGAACAGAGACGCGGCAGCTATCGCGATCAGAACAATTCCGGTCAGGGTATCTCCAAAAATGATCTTGCCGATGCCGAACAAGCTGCAATACACCGTCACGATTCCAGCGATCCAGTTGGCGAAGGTCAGCCAGCCACCCTCGATCCCTTCGTTGGCAAAGCCGGCCTGCGCCGCAATCCTGCTCCAGCCGCGCCCTCCAGGCCTTACCCGGCGATAGAACGCCTGGAGTACGGCGTCAGGTTCGGGGCTGGTGAGGAATGTTACGCTTACCCAGACGACCGTGCTCAGCGCCACCGTCAAAAGCATGATGGTCGCATCGGCGTTCGGGTCGCCGGGCGCGAAACGGCCGGGAATTACCTTGAACGCTACCATCGATATAACGAACGAAGCGATCATCGCGCTGATCTCCGACCAGGCGTTGATTCTCCACCAGTACCATCTGAGGATCAGAACGAGTCCCGTCCCCGCGCCGATCGCGAGGAGAAACTTCCATGCCTGTTCGACGGACGACAGCTGCGAGGTGACGCCGATCGAAGCTACGAAGATGAAGATCGTCGCAAAGCGCGAAATTTTCACGTAGTGGTCTTCGGTCGCACCGGGCTTATAAAAGCGTTTGTAAACGTCGTTCACCAGGTACGACGCGCCCCAGTTGAGGTGGGTTGCAACAGTTGACATGTAGGCAGCGGCAAAGCCTGCGACCATGAGTCCGCGCCATGGTGACGGAAGGTGTTCCACGAACGCCTGCACGTAAGTCGCTTCCTTGTCAGTCGCGTTGGGGTAGAGCACCACAGTGGCAAGTCCGGTGATGATCCACGGCCACGGGCGAAGTGCGTAGTGAGCGACCTGGAAAAAGAGAGTTGCCAGAACGCCGTCGCGTTCGGATTTCGCTGAAAAAATCCGCTGTGCTATGTAGCCGCCGCCGCCTGGTTCAGCGCCCGGATACCAGGAGGCCCACCATTGAACGGAGAGGAACACCGCGAGGGTGAGGAGCGGCATCCAGGCGTAGGCAGTGAAGCCGCTTGGACCAACCCCCACCGGAAGAACGCCGTACGCCGCAGTTTCGCTTCCGAACTTTGCAATGACGCCTGCCTTCAGCGCCTCCATTCCTCCGACTGCATCAACTGCAAATACGGCGAGCAGAATCACCGCCGACATCATGATGACGAACTGTATGAGATCGGTCCACAGCACTGCGCGAAGGCCTGCCGCGGTCGAGTACACCACGGTGATGACAAAGCAGATCCCCACGGCGATGTAAGGCGATACACCGAGTGAAATAGTGAGGACCTTTATCATGGCGCGGGTTACCCAGCCCAGGATGATCAGGTTGATGGGGATGGCGAGATAGATCGCGCGGAAGCCACGCAGAAATTTCGCCCTGCCTCCGCCGTAGCGGATTTCCGCAAACTCGACGTCCGTGAGCACGTTGGCTCTCCGCCACAGTCGCGCGAAGAAGAACACTGTGAGCATTCCGCTCATCACCATGTTCCACCACAACCAGTTGCCGGCGACGCCGTGCGCGGCGACGAGTCCCGTGACCACCAGCGGAGTGTCTGCGGCGAACGTGGTGGCAACCATCGAAAAACCCGCCAGCCACCATGGCGCGCTGCGCCCCGAGAGGAAGTATTCGTCGAGGCTCTCCCCTCCGCGCTTGGTGAAGAGGAGTCCGATTCCCGTCGAAAGAACGAAGTAGGCGGCGACGATCGCCCAGTCAATCCAGTTCAGTGTCATGGGGGAAGTGTGGGTTTGGGGTGTTCCACTTGTGCGGCTCCTTCGTCACGCGCAGTCGGTAAAGCCGATGCGAGCGAACCGGAACCTCGACGGGTATCATTATGTATCACGACCAACGCTGGTCAACTTATGGATGGGAGCCAAATGGCGCGACAGACAATTCACGTTTTAGGCCTGAGTTTGGCTCTTTCGGGGTGTGTGGTGACAAGCGGAGCCTTGGATCCGACAAATGAACTGGCCTCCGAGAGCGTCACTCCAGGCATAAGCGTGCTTCTCAAGGACAGCCTGCATCTGGTGCGCGGCAAGAAGGTCGGCTTGCTGACGAATCAGACGGGCATCAACGAGAAAGGGACTTCCGATATAGACCTGCTGCGGGACAGCAGGGCGCGGAAGGCGCAGGTAGATCTCGTGATGCTGTTTTCTCCTGAGCATGGTATTCGCGGGACCGAAGACAGGGAGGGACTCGCGAATTCGGTAGACCAGAAGACCGGGCTTCCGATCATCTCGCTTTACGGTGCCCAAACTACGGCGCCTCCGGACAGCCTGATGCAGAAGCTCGACGTGCTTGTCTTTGATTTGCAGGACATCGGAACGCGCACGTGGACTTACGTGGGTGCGATGATCTATTCGATGCGCGCTGCCGCACGTACGGGAAAGACCATTATCGTGCTGGACCGTCCCAACCCGATAACCGGTTTTTTTGTCGAAGGCCCGGTGCTGGATACCGCGCTGGCGAACCCGGAAGATCCCGCTCCTACGAGGCCTGGCCAGGCGTACGCGCTCTACCCCATGCCGTTGCGTCATGGAATGACGATGGGGGAAATGGCTCTTTTCTATAATGAAGTGCTGGGTATCAAGGCGAACCTCAAGGTTGTGCCGATGAAGGGCTGGCGGCGCGATCTGTGGTTTGACCGCACCGGGCTGCCATGGGTAAGGCCTTCGCCGAACATGCCGTCGCTCCAGAGCGCGATGGTGTATCCCGGACTGGTGGCGTTTGAAGCTTCCAATCTCTCGGTTGGGCGTGGGACGCCCTCGGCGTTCCAGCTGATTGGTGCTCCGTGGCTCAAGTCCGAGGAAGTCATTGCGTTGATCAAGCAGCGCGAGCTGCGTGGCGTTCGGCTCCTGGCAGAGGAGTACACGCCTGAGAACCCGACTGACTTGAAGTATGCGGGTCAGAAAATCAATGGCATCCGGATACTCGTAACCAACCGCAGCTCGATGCAGCCGTCGCGAGTAGGTGCGACGCTGCTGTGGGCGATTGCGAAGACATCGCCAAAGGAGCTGACGCTCGACGACCGTGCGTTCGATCTGCGTTTCGGAGCGGCGCGGGTGAGAGAGGCGCTGTTGAAGGGTGAAGACCCCGATGCGGTAATTGACCGTGAGTACAAGGCGGCGTTCGAGTTTCGTGAGAAGACCCGGCGTTACCTGCTTTACCGGTGATCAGGAACTGCGCACGCCTCTTGCACGCTCGTGGCGCGTTAACTCAACACGGGGCTGATCCATCATGAAGATCATCATTGCTTCACTGGCACTGGTTGGTGCGATGTCGCTTGCTGCCTGTGGTCCGCGGCAGGTCGAGGTGACGACGGGCGCTCAGCCTGCTGCTGATGTCTCGATACGGCTTACCAACAACCTGACTCAGGCTGTGAATCTGTACGTGACGAATGGAGGGACTGACGTATTCCTCAAACAGATTTCGGCCAATTCTGTCGAGGTTGTGCCTGTCCGGGGGCTCAGTGCAGGTACGACTGTTACGCTCAAGGCGCGCACGGTGGATGGAACCCGGACTTATACGCGGGACAACGTCTATCTGGCCTCGAGTTTCGAATGGCGGGTGCCGTAGCCATAAACGGCGAAACTGGATAGCTTTACGGGTCTAATCGACAGTCGGTTAGACCCGTTCTGCTACCATGCCCCGAAACGGGGGTCGGTAGCTTTTATTTCGCGCTCGCCAAGCATGAAGAAAATCTGGGAGTCTGTAAAAAAAGGCTATCTCCGGGTGATCGAGCCGGTTGCGGCCCTGCTGGTCAGGAAGCGTGTGAGCCCTAATGTCCTCACTTCAGTAGGAACGGCATTTACTGTTGCGGCGGGTTTTGCATTTGCCACCGGGCACATCAGGACTGCTGGCTGGATCGTAGGTCTGACCGCCGTATTCGACGTCCTGGATGGCACAGTTGCGCGGCGGACGGGGCGCGAAAGCGTGTTTGGGGCGTTTTATGACTCCACTCTGGACCGTGTCGCCGATGGCGCGCTGCTGGGGGGTCTGGCGTGGTTTTTTGCGACGAGCGCGGTGCACCGAAGCCTTCCGATGCTCGGTGTTTCGATTATCGCGATAGTGGGGACGTTTCTCGTCAGCTACACGAGGGCGAGAGCGGAAGGGCTGGGCATAGATGCCAAGGTCGGAGTCATGCAACGGCCCGAACGCGTCGTGCTCCTTTCTGCGCCGCAGGCTTTCTTTGGACTGGCGTTGAATGGATGGGTTCTGGCTGGAGTAGTTATTGTACTGGCGCTGACGGCGTGGATCACAGCTTTTCAGCGCATAATTTTTGTTCGCAATGCAGCGCCGGTCGGAGTTCCGACATCGCTTCATTCAATCGAAGAAACTGTTTCGCCGGCTGCATTTGACGCGCCGCGACGGGCACATTCCTAACACTGGAGAAATCCGAATTGTCGTCTTCCTCTGACGTCCGTACTCCCCCCGCACCGGCCACGGGAAAGCTGGGCATCCTCACGCCGGGACTCGGCGCGGTTGCTACCACGTTCATGGCCGGCGTCGAGAGTGTGCGTCGCGGTCACTCCAAGCCAATCGGGTCGCTCACCCAGATGGCAACCATCCGCCTTGGCAAGCGGACGGACAATAGATCGCCTCTGATTCGTGACTTTGTTCCGCTTGCGTCGCTTGACGATATCGTCTTTGGTGCGTGGGATCCCATCCCTGATGACGGTTATACGGCGGCGCAGAAAGCGGGCGTTCTCGAGGAAAAAGATCTCGAGCGGGTGGGTGATTTCATGAAATCCATCAAGCCGATGCCGGCAGTGTTCGACAATCGTTTCGTCACGCGCATCAACGGCTCAAACGTCAAGACAGGAAAGAACAAACGCGATCTCGCCGAGCAGCTTCGGCAGGACATTCGTGATTTCAAGAAGGACAACGGGCTCGACCGCGTGGTGATTGTATGGTGCGCCTCGACCGAGATTTTCATCAGGCCCGGGCCGCAGCACGCGACAATCGAGGCATTTGAGAAGGCGATGGAATCGAACGATGAGATGATCGCGCCTTCCATGCTCTATGCGTGGGCCGCGATCATGGAAGGTGTGCCGTTCGCCAATGGCGCCCCGAACCTTAGCGTTGACGTTCCCGCTCTGCTTCAGCTTGCAATCGATCGCGGAGTGCCGGTGTCAGGCAAGGATTTCAAGACCGGCCAGACCTGGATGAAGACGATAATCGCGCCCGGGCTCAAGGCCCGCATGCTCGGACTCGAGGGCTGGTACAGCACCAACATCCTCGGCAATCGCGACGGCGAAGTGCTGGACGCCCCCGAGAACTTCAAGACCAAGGAAGAGTCGAAGTTGGGTGTGCTCGAAGACATCCTCGAGCCCTCGAAGAACCCCGACCTGTACGGCAACGTCTTCCACAAGGTCAGCATCAACTATTACCCGCCGCGAGGTGACAACAAAGAGGGCTGGGACAACATCGACATCTTCGGATGGCTCGGATACCCCATGCAGATCAAGGTCGATTTCCTGTGCCGCGACTCCATTTTGG
>JBKJNN010000039.1:0-18970 GCA_046593625.1 Gemmatimonadaceae bacterium
CATTGTCACCGTCTATGTCCTCCTCGTCGAGCCGGTTGTTGGTGACAATGTCCTCAACCTCACGAGCGCGGAGCGCGAAGGTGAAGGATTACGGCGCTATATGGTGAATCTGGCCGACAGTTCCGGTTACACTCGAGTGGGCAAGTGCTCGTCGAGCCCGCGCGTCGTAGTCGGCCCGCCGCCTGAGGAAAAATGCTGGGTGCTCTTCCGAATTCCCTTTCGAAGCCCCGACGACTCACTCGGCAGGCCACTGCTCAGAAGAATGCGCGCGCTTCGCATTACGATGATCTCGGGCGGCGCGCTCGGTGACAACGAATTCACCCAGGTGCCGATCGCGCGTCTCCGGCTCACCGGCGCTCCGTGGCTCAAGCGCTCGGAAGGTGGCCTGCGCGGAATTGGCGGTGAAGGTGCGGGTTCGGGATTCGTGAATGCCGGCGTGATTGGTACGCAGGACAGAAATCTCGCGAGCGGCATCAGCTACGAGTCGCCCCCCGGAGTTGTTGATGAGCCCGATACGAAGCGCAGTCAGTACCAGACAAACCGCATTCAGATCAATGAGCGGTCGCTGCGCCTGACGGCCGGAGATCTGAGTCAGTTCGACCGCGCCGAAGCGTATTACAGATTTCCTGAAGGCGAGAAGAACTTCATGGCCTACAAGGAACTTCGTCTCTGGGCGCGGGGAATCCGGAACGGGTGGGGCCTCGACGGCGACCTTCAGTTCTTCGTCAAGATCGGCCGCGACCCGAATAACTTCTATATGTATCGGACTCCGCTCAACGGCGGGAACGATCGTTCTGCATGGCTGCCGGAAGTGAAGGTTGATTTCGAGCGGCTGTTCCGCCTGCGAGCCGAGATCCAGAACGCATATCTTCGAGGCATTGCCAGAAACTCCTGCACAGGGCTCGACTCCGTCCTCATAGCCCGCACGCCGGTTCCTGCCGGGGGCACGAGATATGTTGCATGCGCAGATGGATACATCGTCTACACATCCGATCCTGCGGTGACGCCGCCGAATCTCGCCGGCGTGCAGGAACTGGCGGTGGGAATGCTGCGCACCGGTTCCGGTTCGTCGTCGCGTCCAATCTCTCCTGGTGACACTCTGGAGTTGTGGGTGGATGACATCCGGCTGGGCGGAGTCGTCGACGCAGCCGGTTTCGCCGGGCAGATGTCAGTTTCAGTACTCGCGGGAGATTTCGCGGACATTCGCGTCAACCTCAGCCGCAGGGATCCGAACTTCCGGCAGCTGGCTGAACAGCCAAGCTTCCTGACCGACAATGCAATCAACCTCAGTTCTGCATTCCACCTCGAAAAACTTCTGCCCCGCGGATTTGGCTGGTCCATTCCAGTCAGTCTCAACTACGCGGGTACTTCGAGCGATCCCCTGTTCGTTTCGCGCAGCGATGTTCAGGGCGACATCATTGACGGCCTTCGGACTCCGCGATCATCTGCCACGTCCGTCACCTTTGCGGTATCCAGGGCGACGCCGCTCACCGATTCCTATCTGGCTCCGCTGTTGAACAACCTGTCACTCGCAGGAACATACGCGACAGGAACGGTGCGAACGGAGTTCGAGAAAGGCCGAGCCAGCAACTTCATCGTTGGCGTTGACTACAATCTTTCGCGCGCGCTGCTGCCGGATATTTCGCGATGGTCTCCTGCTGAACTTCATGTGACGAGCGTTTATACGAGAGGCAGTGATGACCGGCTTGCGTACCTGAAACCAGCTGAAGCAATCGACGACATACCGCGCCGTATCGGAGGGCTCACTACCACATGGCGCAACGGAACCACTCTTCAGCTGAAGCCGACAAAATCGCTCTCGGGCAGGCTCGACTTCAATTCCACTCGCGATCTTCGAGGCTACGGCGACGAAACGTCCCTCGGCATTGTAACTGCCAGCGACCGGGTCCGAATTCTGGGTGCCGACGCCGGCCTGGAACGTGAACGCGAAATGCAGGCGGGCCTCAACTACACGCCGCATTTCTCATCATGGATCAGGCCCAGGTTCGACTTCGGAAGTTCGTTCAATATGCTGAGGGATCCCAACACCCTGAGTTTTCTCCGCCTCGAAGATTCCGTCGGAACCGTGACTCTGCCCCGGCGGCTCGGCAGCTCGCAGACAACGAGCGCGGGCCTGACTCTCGATCTCCCTCGTGCAGCAAGAGAGCACATCGACAGTACCACGCTGCTGCACAGGCTGTTCGTGGCGCTTCAGCCGGTTGACATCAATCTGAACAGAAGCATCGTCTCGGTTTTCGACCAGACACCTGCTGCAGCTCCAATCTCGTATCAGCTCGCGATCGGGAGCATCGGGCGCTTCAGGGAGATTGGCGACACACCGGCGACGAGCGCGGGCCTCATCAATCAACTCTCCGCGAATCACACGATTGCGCTTCCCTTCGGGGCCAGTATCGCCAACCGTTACCAGCTCATCACAGCCCGAAACTGGACGCGCCGCATAGATGATGGTCAGGCGCTGACCGATGGAACGCAGGTGGTGTTTCCCGATCTCTCTCTTCGCTGGAGCACCAAGCCTGACCGGCTGCGCCGTGTTATTTCGAGCATCGGAGGCACCGCTCGCGCAGTGCAGACGCGTCAGGTCAACACAAGGCAGCCTGACAGGATAGTGAGAGAATCGTCATTGCCTTCGCTCGACGCAGGGGACGGGCCAGCTTTCGCCGCCGACCGCGCAGAAACAATCGTCAGAAATTTCCCCGCTAATCTCTCGATTGTGTTTGCGGGAGAGCGGCCTCTTGCAGCGAACCTGGGGTACGCATTCTCCCGCCGGCGCGAATCGCGCCCGGGGCTGAGCTCGAAAACCGCCAGCGGCGATGTCAGTGTCGAAATCTCCAAGCCATGGTCAACGCCTCCGTCGTGGAAGCTCAGGAGCGACGTGCGGACCAGGGTAAGCTATCAGGATGCTCACGGTGATAACTTCGTGCTCAATCCACTTGCACTGAGCCGCGAAAGCCGGCTCAGCGACAATGGCCGCCGCGCCTTCAGTTTCAGCGCGGATACCGACGTGGCGGAAAACCTTTCCTCCAGCTTTGTTTTCTCACGGGTGGTGAGTTTTGACAAGAACCTCAACCGGCGCTTTACTCAGACGGTATTGAGCGCGGTAATGCACCTTCAATTTTTCGGTGGCGACCTGAAATGAATTCACGCTGGCAGTTGCGTCCGCTGATGACCGTCGTTGCAGCGATGTCCTTGTTTACAATCGGATGTAGCCGTGAGACGGCCCAGGGAAACTTCGATGGAGAAGCCGCCTTGGGTTACGCAAAGGCGCAGCTCGATTTCGGTCCGAGAATTCCTGGAACGGACGGAGCCCGCAAGGCCGGTGACTGGATCGAGAGCGAAATGAGGAAGCGCGCCGACACAGTGATCGTACAGACCTGGACGCATGTCACCCAGGACGGCAGGGAGCTGCCGATGCGCAATATCTTCGCGCGGTTTAACCCGCAGGCGACGGATCGGATTTTATACGTGACGCATTGGGATACGCGGCCTGTGAGCGATGGCTCCAACGATCCGGCAGACCGGCTGCTCCCGGTGCCCGGTGCCAACGACGGCGCATCCGGGGTTGGCCTGTTCCTGGCGCTTGGAGACGCGCTGAAGAAGACCCCGCCCACGATGGGAGTAGACCTGCTCTTTGTGGATGGCGAGGATTACGGCCAGTTCGATGATAAGCAGGCTGACGTACTGATTGGCAGCAGCTACTTCGCGAAAAATCCGCCCGACTCGGCATACAAGCCCATCTTCGGCGTGCTATGGGATATGATCGGAGACAAGGATCTCGAGATCAAGAAGGAAGGTTTCTCCGTCGACCGCGCACCGGAAGTGGTAGCGAGGGTGTGGTCCAAAGCGGCGGAACTCGGCTTCGCGAATATCTTCAAGGACGTTGACCAGGGGCCGGTGACAGACGATCACGTGCCATTCCTGGCCGCGGGCTACAGGATGATCGACGTGATCGATCTGGACTACTGCTGCCATCACAAGCCGACCGACACGCTCGACAAGATTTCTGCGAAGTCGCTTTCAATAGTAGGCGAGGTTGCCGAAGCCCTGTTGCGCTGACGCGGCCGGCAGGCGAACGATGACGCGAAGTATCTAACGATGCCTTGCATGAACGCTATGTCTCTTACGATGCGTTCATGGGCACTCCCGGAGAACGCAAGGCGCTTCTTTTTTTCGGCGCCGTCATCATGCTTGGCGGCGGCGTGCGCGCGGCCCGGGCAATAGGAAGTTCGCCGGCCAGCGATCCCGCAGCAAAGGCCGCTATCGAACGTCAGATTGCCGCCGTTGATTCGGTTCGCAAACACGGCAGAAAGAAGGGAAAGGGAAGACGGGCAAAAAAGCCTGAAATTGTAATCCCCGCGATTCTCGATCTCGATGTTGCCACCGCGCCCGAGATAGAGTCACTCCGCGGCATCGGGCCGGCCATCGCGAAGAGGATCGTTGCCGACAGGGACAGCCTCGGTCCCTTCGGGAGCCTGGAGGGGCTCCAGCGCGTCAAGGGCATCGGTCCGAAACTGGCCGCACGAATCGACTCCAGCGTAACCTTTTCGCTGGTTCCTCGTCCTTCGACCACAGAAACTATCCGGTCATCCAGTCGCGCCAAGAGCCGACGGAAGCCGCGTCGGGGGGAGCAACAGAAGTGACCGCACCAGCAGTAATCTCCGAGCGTATCGGCGACATGCTCGTACGTGAAGGTCTCATCACGCGCGAGCAATTGGGCCACGCTCTCCAGGAACAGGCGGAGAACGGCACCCGCGTAGGCTATAATCTCGTCAAGCTGGGTCACGTAAAAGAGACCGAGATGACGCGAATGCTCGCGCGCCAGTACCGCATGCCTGCGGTCGATCTGTCGAGCTTCGAAGTGGATGCCAAGATAGTCCGTCTCATTCCCGCCGAGATGGCCACCAAGCACCTCGTGCTTCCCCTCAAGCGCGATGGTCGCACGCTCACGGTCGCCATGGTTGACCCCACCGGCGCCAGTGTCCTCGAGGACCTGAAGTTCATCACCCGCTGTGACATCTTCCCCGTCATCGCCGGTGAGTACACGCTGCGCAACGCCATCGAACGCTACTACGAGTCCAACGAAGCGCAGATGGAGACGCTCCTCAAGGACATCTCGAAGTTTGGCGAAGGCGATGTCGAAGTCGTGGAGCAGATCGACGAAGAGATGACGGCAGCAGCGCTGTCGGTCGCCGTGCAGGATGCGCCGGTCGTCAAGCTCATCAACGCGATTCTCACCGATGCCGTGGCACGCGGGGCCTCAGACATCCACTTCGAATGCTTTGAACACGAGCTTCGTGTTCGCTACCGCGTTGACGGCGTGCTCCAGGAAATCATGAAGCCGCCATTCAAGCTGAGGGCGGCGCTCATTTCCCGCTTCAAGATCATGGCGAACCTGAACATTTCGGAGCGCCGGGTTCCGCAGGACGGCCGCATCAAGCTCAAGATACTGAAGCGAGTCATCGATTATCGCGTGTCCACCCTGCCGACGCTGTTCGGCGAGAAGGTCGTGCTCCGAATTCTCGATAAGGGCAATCTCAATCTCGACCTCGGTACATTCGGCATCGAGCCGCGCGCCGAGCGAGAAGTGTTCGAGGCGGTTGCCAACCCATACGGGATGGTTCTCGTCACTGGCCCCACGGGCTCGGGCAAGACGACAACGCTCTACTCAGCGCTCTCGAAGGTGAACAGCGTCAACGTCAACATCATGACGGCCGAAGATCCGGTCGAGTACAACCTGTTCGGCATCAATCAGGTACTCGTCAGGTCCGAGATAGGGATGACGTTTGCCGCTGCACTGAGAGCGTTTCTCCGCCAGGATCCGAACATCATCATGGTCGGTGAAATCCGCGATCTGGAGACGGCCAGCATCGGCATCAAGGCAGCGCTCACCGGTCACCTGGTGCTGTCCACTCTTCACACCAATTCGGCAAGTGAGACGATCACGCGTCTGCTGGACATGGGGATAGAGAGCTTTAACGTGGCGTCCGCGATCAATCTGATTGTCGCGCAGCGGCTTGTTCCCAAAATCTGCACGTCCTGCGCCGTGAAGTATGTCCCCGAAGCAGCAGAGCTGGCGATGGCCAAGGTAACACCTACGATGACCATGCGGGACCTCAAGTTCAGCGATCTGGCGCTGGCCGATGCGAAGCCGCGCGCCACGAAGTTTGCGGCGCCACACACGCAGAACGTCACGCTCGACACCCCCATTGGCGACCTCCCGTTTTTCCGCGGCAAGGGCTGCGATGCATGTCAGGGCACGGGGATGAAGGGACGCCAGGGTCTGTATGAGACGATGAACATGACGGCGTCGCTGAGAAAGCTGATCATGAAACAGGTCGGCGCGGCGGAGATCGCCGAGGCCGCTATTGGCGAAGGGATGCTGACGTTGCGAATGGATGGCTGGCTCAAGGTCATCAAGGGCATCGCTTCGCTCGACCAGGTGGTTCGGGAGACCAGTATCTGATGACTTGTGCCATCCTGGGCGGCCGCTCGTCATATGAAACGATGATCAGATTCTACGGGAGATCCACCTTATGAGTATGCCGATGCCGGCTACCGTGCCCCCAGAGGCACCTAAACCACCAGCCACGACCGAGCCGCCCCCGGCACACCCCATCATTGGCCGGGCTCCGCCAGCGCTGGGAGTGAATCTCCGGGCTCTGCTCGAGGAGATGGTGTCTCTCGGTGCGTCGGACCTTCACGTTGTTGCGGGCGAGTGTCCCAAGCTGCGCATCGACGGAGAGATGACGAGCGCCCGGACCGGTGGAATCCTGGCGCCGAAGGATACGCTTCAGCTCGCCTATTCGGTGCTGACCGAGAACCAGAAGAAGCGGTTCGAGACAGAAGATGAGCTGGATTTTTCGTTCGGCATCGCGAGTCTGGCGCGCTTCCGCGGAAACTGCTTCCGCCAGCGAGGATGCGTGTCGATGGTAATCCGGCAGATCCCGTTTTCGATCAAGACGTTTCAGGACCTCGGTCTTCCCGCGGCGATTGCGAAGATGGCCGACAAGCCTCGAGGACTGGTGCTTGTCACGGGTCCTACAGGTTCGGGAAAGTCCACGACGCTGGCCGCGATGATCGACAAGATCAATCGTGAGAGGAAGGGTCACATCATCACTGTCGAAGATCCGATCGAGTTCATTCACAAGCATCAGGGATGCCTCATCAACCAGCGCGAGGTCGGCACCGACACAAAGTCGTTCGCCAACGCACTCAAGTACGCGCTTCGTGAAGATCCGGATGTCATTCTCATCGGTGAAATGCGCGACCTGGAGACCATTCAGGCTGCGCTGACGATTGCAGAAACGGGTCACCTCGCCTTCGCAACGCTCCATACCAATTCTGCGGCAGAGGCAATCAACCGAATCATCGACGTTTTCCCGTCGCACCAGCAGTCGCAGGTGCGCGCGCAGCTGGCATTCGTGCTCGAGGGAATCGTGACTCAGTCACTGGTGCCGCGTGCAAGCGGACGTGGGCGTGCGATGGCGGCGGAAGTGCTCGTTGTGACGCCGGCGATTCGGGCGCTGATTCGTGATGACAAGGTTCACCAGATCTATTCGTCCATGCAGTCCGGCAAGAAGTTTGGAATGCAGACGCTGAACGATTCGCTGTATGCGCTTTACATGAGCCGTGAGATTTCGCTCGAGGAAGCGCTGCGCGTTACCAATTCGCAGGATGAATTCAATCGCATGATCGGAAAGGAACCCGAGGACGAAAAGAAGCCGGCTGCTTCACGGCCCATGACGGGCGGGCTTGCCGGGCGGAGATGATCTCGTTCATCCGTGCCGGTGTTCGAGAGGGGGCAACGGTGCGGGTGAATGGGACTCCACGCGACTGCGGACTGCTGACTAACTACGGACTACGGACTGGGTAATGGCGACATTTACATATACGGCGAGATCATTCGCCGGCGAGATGAGAACAGCAACGCTGGAGGCACAGTCACGGGATGACGTGATCGCGCAGCTAAGGCGTCAGCGCCTCAATGTGGTGAAGATTGACGAAGCCACGCCCAAGAAGCCCAAGCGCGGCAATATCAAGATGCGGGACATCGTCATCCTGACTCGCCAGTTCTCGACCATGATCAATGCGGGTCTTCCCCTCGTGCAGGCCATGACCATTCTGGCCGAACAAAGCGAGAACAAGACTCTCTCGGACATCATGCGAAAGGTTGTGTTCGACGTCGAATCCGGAAACACCGTCTCTGACGCGCTCGCCAAGCATCCCCAGGCGTTCACCAAGCTTTATGTAAACATGGTCGCGGCGGGTGAGGCCGGCGGTATTCTCGATACCATCCTGATGCGCCTCGCGACCTTCATGGAGAAGAACGACGCCCTTATCCGGAAGGTGAAGGGCGCAATGATCTACCCCGGCGTGATCATGACCGTGGCGGGCATCGCTATCACCGTGCTCCTGATCTTTGTTATCCCGGTCTTTGAAAACCTGTTCTCGTCGGCTGGTCTCGCACTGCCGCTTCCAACACGAATCGTGATGGGAGCTTCGAGATTCCTGAAATCGTACTGGTACGTTGTCCTCGCTGTAATCATGACGACGGTGTTCCTGTTCAAGCGCTACGCGGCCACCTCTGATGGCCGTCTCAAGATCGACAAGATGCTGCTGAAGATCCCCGTGCTGGGTGACGTGCTTCGGAAGTCTGCCGTTTCGCGATTCACCAGAACTCTGGGCACGCTCGTCAGCTCGGGCGTGAGCATCCTCGACGGGCTTGAGATCACGGCCAAGACATCCGGCAATCGCGTGGTGCAGGATGCAATCATGGAGTCCCGCGCCTCGATTGCGGGCGGCGACACTATCGCTGCTCCGCTCAAGAAATCCGGAGTGTTTCCACCGATGGTTATTTCCATGATATCGGTTGGAGAGCAGACAGGCGGCCTGGACGAGATGCTCTCCAAAATCGCAGACTTCTACGACGAGCAGGTGGATTCGGCGGTGAGCAACCTGCTGTCGCTGCTCGAACCGGTGATGATCGTGTTTCTCGGTGTGGTGGTCGGCGGCATGGTGGTCGCCATGTACCTGCCGATCTTCGACATGATCAACGCAGTACAGTAGGGAAGCATTCCAGCGCCCGACGCGACGGCTTGAATTAGTTTTGCGGGGTTCAAGTCCACCCGCTTCTGGAGGCTGCAATGAAATGGATCATCGGAATCGCGGCGTTCATCGTGGTGCTGGTCCTGGTGGTTGTTGGAATTGGCGCAATGCTGCCACAGTCACACACTGCCTCGCGAATGGCGCACATCAACGCGGCGCCCGACGGCGTGTGGGCCGTACTGACTGATCCTGCCGCGTTTCCGAAGTGGAGGGGAGACGTTCAGTCCGTCGAGATCCTGACCTCCGCAGGTGGCCCCCCCAGGTGGCGAGAGGTTTCGAAGCACGGTGCTGTAACCTACGAGATCGCGGCATCAACTCCGAACCGCAGCTTCACTACAAGAATCATGGATCGCGACCTGCCTTACGGCGGATCATGGGTCTATGAGCTCGCTGACGCATCGCCGGGAACGGATCTGACGATCACGGAGCATGGTGAGGTCTACAATCCGGTTTACAGATTCGTGTCCCGGTTCGTAATGGGACACACGGCGACGATCGACGCGTTTCTGAAGGCGCTTGCCGTAAAGTTTGATGGGGGGACAACCCCACCCACGTTGTCAGGATGAGAATGAGCCGATTCCGTTCTGGCCGGGAGAATCGCGGCCCGGCAATGCTCGTGCTCCTTCCCATATTCGCTGCGTGCCTGGGCGGTGGGACAATCCCGGGCCCGATGCTGCTCGAACCGGGTGGCCATCATGTTCTGTTCATCGGAAACAGCCTCACCTACACAAACGACTTGCCGGGGACGGTAGCTGATCTTGCGAGAAGAGTAGGGGATACAGTTCGAGTCGAATCCGTCGCGCGGCCGAACTTCGCCGTGATAGATCACGCATTAGGCCTGAGCAATGCGCTGGAAGTGATCAGGTCGCAGCCGTGGGAATATGTGATTCTTCAGCAGGGGCCGACGACAACAGCAGTCAATCGGGATACCCTCATCATTGCGACGAAGCTTCTCGACCCCGTTGTGAAGGGCGCAGGCGGACGCATCGCACAGCTCATGTCGTGGCCAACAGCAGTTCAACCCGAACTCTTTCCGGCGGTTCGCGCTACATCGCAGGCGGCCGCGCTGTCTGTGTCAGGCGGGGTGTTCATTCCAGCCGGCGAAGCGTGGCGCGCCGCTCTCGAGGAGAATCCAAGCCTCCCGCTGTACGGTCCCGACGGCTATCACCCTGCGCCACTCGGGACCTATCTGGCAGCGCTCGTCGTGTACGAGCGGGTCACCGGGCACGATTCCCGCCTTCTCCCAGCCGCTGCCTTTGTTTCAGGCGTTAACGTCGGCGCCACTGAGGCTACTGTCAGAATGCTTCAGCGCATCGCACACGATACGATTCTTCGCTATCCGTGAAGAGTCTCAGCTCTCGTCAATCTCCCTGATTCTGCGCTCGTGACGACCGCCATCGAATGGCGTGGTGAGCCACACATTTACTATTTCCTTCATCTCCTCCACGCTGACCATCCTTTCACCGATTGACAGCACGTTGGCATCGTTGTGCGCCCGACCGAGTTTTGCAGACTCGACATTCCAGCAGAGCGTGCAGCGCACGCCACGCACACGGTTAGCAACGATTGCTTCTCCGTTTCCGGATCCGCCGAGTACAATCCCTCGATCGAAGTCGCCCCGTGCGATGGCTTCGGCCACCGGTCTGATGAAGAAAGGATAATCGACAGATTCTTCCGAGTCGGTTCCCATGTCGGTGACGCTGTGTCCGGCGGCGCGGAGCATCTCGATTATCAGGGACTTGTAGCGGAAGCCGGCGTGGTCGGAGCCGATCGCGACGCTGAATTTCTTTTCGGTCATTCTTGTTCTGGGTGAGAGCTGGGGTTGCTGGGGATCCGGCTGGCATTTTGTTGAATGTTGGCCGCCCGCGCAATTGTCGCGCGTAATTCCTGCTTAGATTTGCGCGGGGCAGCACGTGCCAGCTTGCTGCATTTGGAAACTCACGAGGTTGCAGGGAAAGTTAGTTGTATCCCACTGACGCGAGGCAAGTTGACGACAGCTACCGCAGAAGATCGAGATGTCACGAGAAAGGCAGCCCGCATTACGCTCGTGTTTGCGATCGGCTTGATAGCTGCCGGATACGCAGCAGCGTTCATGCCCGGGGGAGCGCCCCCCTGGGCTCCATGGCTCCTGGCAGTGGGCATCCCTGTCTCGTTCGGCGCAGTCATGGTGCTCGGCGCCGCACGCGGGGATGCCGGAATCGGAAAACTGAAGCTGCCTTTTCTCTTCGTCGTCCTCGTGCTTGCGGCTGGCTTCTGTCTCGCGCTTTGGCTTCCCGCAGATGAAAGTGCTGAATCATTCCTGGTGCTTGGCCTGCCATTGCGTGCCGCCATCGTCATATACGGAATTGGCCTCCTTCCTATCGTAGTACTACCAGTGGCCTATGCGCTCACGTTCGACACCCAGACGCTGAGCGAGTCTGACATAGCGCGTGTGCGCGAACTGGCTGCAGCCAGATCTGCCGCCGCACAGACCACTGTCGCGGATGTGGAATCGTGACCCTCATTCTTCCAACCGCTCTCCTTCAGACAGCGCTCCCCCACGTTGCGCATCCTGTCATCGTCGGCGTTGGCATTGCGTACTTTGCAGTCATCATCGGCATCAGTGTCTGGGCTGCCCGGCGCACGCGCACGGCGAGTGATTTTTTCGTTGCCGGTCACGGAATCGGTCTGATCGCGCTGACCGTCGCGTCAGTCTCCACATCGGTGTCCGGATTTGCATTCATTGGTGGTCCGGGACTCATGCTCACGGTCGGCCTCGGCGCGATGTTCATCGTACTTCCGGCCGCCGTAACAAACGTCATGGGTGCGTGGGTCCTGGCAAAACGAATGCGTCTCCTCGGCGAAGCCCGTGGGTTGTTGACAGTGCCTGACGCAATCGGTGCCCGCTACCGCTCACCGGCAGCGCAGGGAATTGCCGGCGTTGCGATGCTCGTCGGAATTGTCGGCTACATGGCGACCAACGCGCTGGCAATGGGCGTTGTGATCAACGCGATTTTCGGCGTCGGCATCGGCTGGGGCATCTGGCTTGGAATGGGGGTGACCCTCGCTTACTCAGTTTCGGGCGGAATCCTTGCCGGGATCTACAACGATGTGTTTCAGGGCACCCTGATGGCGGCGGCATCGGTACTGGTGTTCATGTTCGTGCTGAAGATCGGCGGCGGGCTCGGTGAGATATCGAGTACGATCCTCGCGACGGATCCGAAGTTTCTGAACCCGTGGGGCAAGATGACGCCACTCGCGGCACTGTCGTTCTTTTTCGTGTTCGGAATGGGATCGCTCGGGCAGCCGCATGGCGTGCACAAGTACTACATGCTGCGTGACCCGATGCAGCTCAAGTGGTATCCACTGCTCAAGACACTGGGGCTTATCCTGGTGCTTCTCCTCTATTTCGGCGTCGGAGTGGGAGTGAAGGCATTCCTGACGAGCGGGGTAATGGCACCACTCGGCTCGCCCGATCAGGCAACGCCGGCCCTGCTCCTGACGGTGACGCCGTTACTGCTCGCTGCTCTGGTGTTTTCGGGAGTGGCGGCCGCAACGATGAGCGCGGCAAACTCTTTCATCAATATTGGCGCGGCGGTGGTGATGCACGACCTGCCGGTGGCATTCGGCAGGCGAATCAGTAACGAATTGTTCTGGGGGCGCGTTGCAACCGTGGTTATTGCAGCGCTGTCCGCGTTCGTCGCGCAGGCGTCGGGCACGATGGTGGCTTTCCTCGGCATATTCGGCTGGGGACTGTTTGCGTCCACGCTGGTACCAGCGCTCGCCGTCGGCCTCAATTGGGAGGGTGCCACACGGGATGGTGCGATTGCATCGATCGTGACGGGACTGGTCGTGACATTGTCACTCGAAACCGCCGGCTATTTCAAGGCATTCACGTTCCCCGCGGGTGTGACGGCGTCTGCAGTGGCCCTCGTCATGTCTTTTCTGGTGTTCTTTGCTGTGTCGTGGCTCACCAGGCATACGGCTCAGGACGGTATCGATCCGGACGTTCGCCTGATAATGGAGCTGTAGCGCCCGCCGTCTCCAATCGAGTCGGGGTGCGAGGCGAGGCGCTCGATCTACCGAACTCACGCCCGAATGCTTTAGTATCTTGAGTGATGAGCCGCCACCCAACTTCGCCACGTTTCGGTCGGCCTATTCTCTCCGGGGGAGTTAGCATGACTGTCGAATGGGAACTCTGTTGGGGCTGACCACGGCGGTGGAGATTCTCGCTGAGTTGGCGCGTGTTCGCGCCGAGCTCGACGACGTTGATGCCGAACTGGTTCAGCTTCTGGCAAGGCGGAGTGCGCTTGGCCTGCAGGCCGGACGGTTGAAACGGTCAGCGGGGCTTCCCGTTCGTGACGACGCGCGGGAAGAGAGGGCTATCGCGCGGGCACGAGCCTGGGCTGCAGACTCAGGCCTCTCAGAGAGGGAGATTGAGGAGTTCTTCCGGTTGCTGATTTCCCTTTCTCGCTCGGCGCAGCTCGGCGACCCGAGATGAGTTCTTTCTTCCTCACCCCCGAGATCGAGAACGATGAAACCTGAATACCCGTCAGATGCGCCGGACATGCGCGAGCACCTCAGCCGCGGAATGGCTCACGCTATCGGCATAGAGCTGACTGTACTCACACCGGACAAGGTTGTCGCGACGATGCCGGTCGACGACCGCACCCGGCAGCCATTCGGACTACTGCACGGCGGCGCATCGGCAGCGCTGGCCGAGACGGTCGCTTCGCTCGGGGCGTTCATGAACCTCGACAAGGAGACTCAGGCAGCAGTTGGAGTCGAACTGAACGCGAATCACCTTCGTGGCAAGGCCGACGGAATCGTAACGGCCACTGCAACTCCGCTCCACCGCGGACGGACGACCCAGGTATGGGACATCCGCATCGAGGACGAAGAATCCCGTCTCATCTGTGCATCGCGCTGTACGCTCGCGATAGTGACGCGTCGCGAGCGTTAGCAGTTTCAGGCCGCGGCGATGTGCTCTTCTTCGCGGTCGATTGCCGGATCAACTCTCTCTCCGAGAAACTCGACCCAGTGTTTCTTCATGCGCGGGTAGTGCTTGGATGCCTCGACGAAATCCATGAAGCATTCGATAACTGATTCGAACCGTTTTGTAAGGGTCTGGTCTTCGAGTTGGCCTTCGGCAGTGAACGCCTTGTGCGCCTGTGCGAGTGAGAACATGTCGGGGTAGACCCTCGCGCCTAAATGTTCGAGTGGAATTCTGAGTGACCACAATCCGCGATTCCCTCCGACCATTGACGGTGAGGCGGACATGAGAAGCCCCTGGCGTCCGTTGAACGGTTGCGGCTTGAAGCGCGAAGCCCAGTCGATCGCGTTCTTCAGAACGCCCGGCATGGACGCGTTGTATTCCGGGGAAGCAATTATGAACGCATCGGCAGCGTTGAGCCGATCATGCAGTCGCTGTGCTCCATCGGGGATGCCTGTGGATGTCTCGACATCCCCGTCATAGGATGGACATTCAAACTCGCTCATCATTGCGATGTCGGCTTCGCCCCCCTTTCGCGTAACGACGCCGCTCGCAAGTGAAGCGAGCCGCGCGTTCAGCGAATCCTTGCGCAGTGAGGCGCCGAGTACGAGGTAGCGAACGCCACAGCGTTCGTCGTCTTTGGGTGTCATGGGGTTCATACCTGCTCAGCGCTGAGCGCCGTAAGTGATTCGATAAATGCGTCCGCCGACGTCGTCGGTGACGTACATCGCTCCATCAGGCCCTGCGGCCAGTCCAACGGGGCGGTGCTTTGCCTTGTCGGGGGCAATCTCCTCGGGCGGCACGCCCGCAAAGCCGTCGGCAAATATTTCAAACGGCCCGCTGGCGACACCGTTTGTCATGGGCTGGAAGACGATCTTTCCGCCTGCCTGCACCCCGCGCGAGCGGTTCCACGAGCCGTGGAAGGAAATGAATGCACCGTCCCGATACCGCGATGGGAAGGCAGCGCCGCCGTAGAACATCATGTCCAGCGGAGCCCAGTGAGCGGGAAACAGTGCAAGCGGAGCTTTCACATTCGCGCAGCGAGCCGCCGTTTTGCCCTCGCCTCCGTATTCTGGTGCGGTGACATTTCGCTTTTGATCCACCGCGTAGTAGCAGTACGGCCAGCCGAAATCATCACCCGCGTTTACCTGAAGAAGTGTCTCCGCCGGATTCTCGTCGTTGTATGAAGTGTCCGGAAAAATGCGAGGCCAGTTTTGCGTGAGCTGATCACGTCCGTGAGTCATTGCGTAGAGACGGCTATCCTTCCCCATGGCCATCCCCGTTCCGTTGCGGACGCCGGTCGCATATCTGGCGGCAGGAGAAAATTGCTGATTGAGAGCGGTGCTGCTGAATTTCCAGATACCGGCGCGAGTTGAAAGCTCGTCGCAGGGATCCTTTCCGGGCGATTCGGTGGTCCTGTCCTTCACTTGGCATGAATTGCTCGGAGAGCCAACGTTCACATACAGGACATTGCCAGGCGCAATTACGAAATTCCGCGACCTGTGACCGGGATTGAGTGGAATGCGGTCTACGACGACCTGTGCTGGAGTTGAAGGAATCAACTGGCCAGTTTGTCGCGGATATCGCACGATGCGCTCGCCTTCGTCGACGTACAGGTATCCGCCGTGAAGCAGGATCCCCGTATTGCCGTTCTGGCTCACTCGTTCAATCACATCTGCGCGGCCGTCGCGATTGCTGTCCCTCAGCGCGACAAATGCAGGTGTAGTCGTGGGGTCGCCCGGCCGTCGCGGCCTCGTACCGTCAATTGCCACATACACATCTCCGTTTGGAGCGACGGTTACGTAGCGCGCCCTGCCGGCAACCTCGGCGAACACTGTTGCACAGAAGCCAGGCGGAAGCGCAATCCCCGCATCGCTTGCGCAATTACCAGTGGCGACAGAAGGTGAAGGCGTTGCAGGATTTCCAGAGCCCACATGAGCACAGGCGGCCAGCGTTAAAAGGCATGCCACCGGTACCGGAATTCTGTAACGAAAATTCATTGTTTTTTCTCCCTGTTTTCCCGAGATGAGGAGCAATTATTGCACCTGCATACAGTGTAGTTGATCAGGCGTACATAGCGGAACGAAAGGGCCGATTCCGAGGTATAAAGAAGTAGCCCCCGCCGCACTCCGTGCGCGCATCCCGCAGATTTGTGAGGTTACATGACCAGACTCAAAACTGCAGCGGTTTTCCTTCTCATGATGCCACTTGTCGTGAGCTACGATCCATCGAAAAATCCGATGAATCCAGTGGCTGCGATTGGCGATGCCGTGAGCGATGCGTCAAATCGGATTACGAGTGATCTTCGCGCAGGGAAGCACCTTGGCTTCGACACCTACGCCTATCCAGGTGACGATGCCATGAAGGCGTGGCGCGAAGAAGGCGAGGGTGCTCCTTACGAATGGGTTGGCTATTACCTGCCATCAGCACCTTGCCACAAGGGCGAGACGTGGGGCGGAAAGCGCCAGGTACTCAACGACATGGGGTGGGGTGTTGCGGTGATTTACGTCGGCCAGCAGGTATGGGGCGAGACGCCGCGGCAGCGCATCGTAAAAACGAAATGGGTAACCAAGTCCGTAAAGCAGGTGCGCCGAGTAAAGGGCAAACGGGTGACACGAACGGTGCGCAAGAAGGTGCCGGTTCGTTATGTCACGTACGCACGTGCGCAGCCAGGCCAGTCGTGCTCAACTCACCTGGTGAGCGGAGCACGCGGACTCAAGGATGCCGACGATGCAATAGCGCGGGCGAGCAAGGAGGGGTTTCCGCGGGGAACGGTAGTGTTTCTCGACCTCGAGCGCATGGACAGGGTTCCGGCTGCGATGAGAGACTACTACAAGGCATGGACTACGCGAATTCTTTTGGACGGCAACTACCGCCCGGGGTACTACGTTCACAACCACAACGCACAGCTCATCTACGACGACGTTGCGTCAGTTTTCGTCGCAGCGGGAAAGCTCGAGCAGCCGCCATTCTGGATTGCAAGTGGGCGCGGCTTCTCCGAGGACAAGGAACCGCACGAAGTAGGTCATGAATTCGCCAGCGTGTGGCAGGGCATTCTCGACGTCGTCCAGACTCACAACGGCGTGAAACTTCCAATTGACGTCAACGTCTCTTCAATTCCGTCGCCGTCCCACCTCAACTCGTCGGACTGATTCCGGCGGGCGAACCCTAGCGCACGCCCTGTGTGATTGCGATGCTTGAGTGAGAACCCACTCATTCAGGCGTGGCAGCGGATGTCAGTACTTTCTCTTCATCATATCACGATCGTATGCCAGTCGGCCCAGCGCACCGCTGATTTTTACACGCGTGTACTGGGCCTTCGGCTCGTCAAGCGCACAGTCAATTTCGACGCGCCCGGTACGTATCATCTCTATTTCGGGAACGAACAAGCTGAGCCAGGCTCGCTCGTCACGTTCTTTGAATGGCCCAACGCGTCTCGCGGAACACCGGGAATTGGCGGAACCCACCATTTTGCCGTTCAGGTTGTGGACTACGACAACCTTCTGATGTGGAAACGCCGTCTGGTGGATATGGGCATTGCCGTCAACGGTCCGCTCGACCGGCACTACTTCACCAGCCTATACATCAGCGATCCTGACGGTACTATCGTCGAACTTGCGACTCGCGGGCCCGGCTGGGCACGCGACGAGCCGGCCGACCGAATTGGGACTTCGCATCGCGACCCTCCTCCGGAAATGCTGACTGGAAATCGGGACAAGGCGAGGATCCAGGCAACGACATGGCCCGAGCCGGTGCCCGCGATACTGCCTTCCATGCGCCTGAACTCCGGACTCCACCACATCACGGCCATCGGTCAGGACATCAACCGCACCGACGAGTTTTACCACGATCTCCTCGGAATGCGTCTCGTGAAACGCACAAGCAACTTCGATGACCCGGGATCCGCCCACTGGTATTGGGGCACCGGCGAGGGAGAACCGGGAACAATCGTCACCTACTTCGAGAGAAAACCAGACCGGGAGAAGCCGGTAAAAATGGGCGCTGGGCAGACGCATCATTTTGCCCTCGCGGTCAGCGATGAGGCAACTCTTCTGGAGTGGAGAGAGACACTCCTTTCGAGAGGACTTCAAGTGACCCCAGTGATGGATCGCGTTTACTTCAGGAGCATTTACATGCGGGACCCCGATGGACACATCATCGAGCTGGCGACCTCTGGGCCGGGCTTCCTCGTCGATGAAGCCGAAGACACACTCGGTGAATCACTCCAGCTTCCACCGTGGCTGAGCGACAGCCGCCCTCGAATCGAAGCCACCCTCACTCCGATTTCCGTTGAGCCATGGGCTGTGCCGCCCGGTGCTGCTGCGAGGACTTAGCAATGCCACCGAACGGCGCGGCACAAGGTCCGCATCAAGGCCAACCTGTCCGCACGGCGGGTGTTCGGCTGGAAGAAGCGGAGGCGGCGATGATCATGCTTCACGGGCGTGGCGCAAGCGCTTCCGACATCCTTTCTCTCGCGCCAGCGCTTGCCCTTCATGGTTTTGCGTTTCTTGCACCTGCAGCACGCGGCAATACCTGGTATCCAAATTCCTTTCTGGCCCCGATCGGGAGTAACGAACCGGGAATCACATCAGGCCTCTCCGCCATCGGAGACATTGTCAGCCAGATAAACTCGGCCGGAGTTCCCACGGAGCGTATAGTTCTATTGGGTTTCTCGCAGGGCGCCTGTCTGACAACCGAATACGCCGCCCGCAATGCGATGCGTTATGGCGGTCTCGCTGTACTGAGTGGCGGACTGATCGGTCCTGACGACACTCCTCGCGACTACACGGGCTCGTTCGAGGGGACTCCCGTTTTCATGGGATGCAGCGACGTCGACTTTCACATTCCGGCTGTGCGTGTGACAGAGTCTGCGCT
>JBKJNN010000166.1:0-8026 GCA_046593625.1 Gemmatimonadaceae bacterium
GAAGTGATGGTGTTTCCGGAGAAGTGGTCTGTACTTGCAGAGCATCTCAAGACTGACATTCCGATATTGTTGCGGGGCGGATATTCGCGACGCGATCAGGATGCTGACAATCCGCAGATCGTGGTGGAGTCAGTGACGAAGCTCGTGGAGCTGCGCGCCAACGGTCAGGTGATGATCTCCATTCAGCTCAACAAGGACCCTTCCAGGACGGCATCAATGATCAAGGATCTCCGTTCGATCGTGGATGCATATCCTGGAACTGCGCCAGTTGAGGTAGAATACAGCGACGGCAATGGCTTGCGGGCGACACTCCGTTCCCGCAGTTTGACGCTGGCCGTCAATAACACCGCCCTCAGCGAGTTGCGTTCTCTGCTCGGACAGGACGCGGTACGTCTGCAACGCGGATCCCGATAACCATGGCTACATCCTCACAAACGCTCGAGTTCGAAAAGCCGATAGTCGAGCTTGAAAAGCAGATCGACGAACTCAAGCGGCTCGCCGGTGAGCGGCAGATGAATGTTGCCGATGAGATAGCTCCCCTGGAAAAAAAGCTCGCCGAGTTGCGGGAGGAGATCTATCGGGGGCTGACGCCGTGGCAGAGAGTGCAGGTGGCTCGCAATCCGAAGCGGCCATTCACCTCCGAGCTCATTGATCTGGTATTCACGGATTTCATCGAGCTGCACGGGGACAGGGCCTTCCGGGACGATCCTGCGATCATCGGCGGCTGGGCGCGCCTGGATGGCGAGACGATCATGGTGATGGGACAGCAGCGGGGCCGCGACACGAAGGAGTTGTTGAAACGCAACTTCGGCATGCCGCATCCAGAGGGATATCGCAAGGCGCTCCGCCTGATGAAGCTCGCCGAGAAGTTTCACGTTCCGGTTCTGACCTTCATTGATACGATGGGAGCGTGGGCCGGGATCGGCGCCGAGGAGCGTGGGCAGTCGGAGGCAATTGCGCGGAATCTCCTGGAGATGAGCCAGCTCACTGTGCCGATCATCGCAACTGTCATCGGTGAAGGTGGATCGGGAGGTGCGCTGGCGCTTGGTGTCGCTGACAGGGTTCTCATGCTCGAGAACGCGGTGTATTCGGTGATCAGTGTCGAGGGGTGTGCGACGATTCTCTGGAAGGACGGAAAGAGCCCCGAGATGCGGGAGAAGGCCGCAGCTGCGCTGCGTGTCACGGCTCCGGATTTGTATGAGCTTCGCGTGATCGATGAAATCGTCCCGGAGCCACCGGGAGGAGCGCACACCGATCATGCGGGCACCGCGAAGATCCTTCAGGAGACGCTCAACCGTCATGTCGAGGAGCTGAGGAAGCTGAGGCCGGAGAAGCTCGTCCGCCGGCGGCGGCAGAAGTTCCTGCGGCTTGGACAGTGGGCGGAATAATTGGCTCACCTTGTTGAAGTCGCCTTTCGCGGCAACAGAAAGGAATTCTTTCTCTGGGATTATTCGGATCCGCCGCCGCTCAAGTCTGCGATCATCGTGGATGCCGATCGCGGTGAAGACCTGGGGCATGTGCATTCCCTGGGCGAGCAGGCGGAAGTCCGCAATGGCGGATGCGCTCACGGCTGCGGCACCTCGGCGCCTACGCGAAAGGCGCTCCGTCTGGCCAATGCAAAGGACGAACTCTCAGCGGCAGACCTGACCCGACAAAACGAGGAAGCGCGGCAAAAGGGTATGGAGCGTGTGCGCGCCAACGGGCTTGGAATGAAGCTGTCGGACGCGGAGTGGCAGTGGGACAGGAAGAAGCTCACCTTCTACTTCACGGCCGAGCGGCGTGTTGATTTTCGCAATCTCGTGCGCGATCTCGCGTCTCTTTTTCGCACGCGCATCGAGCTGAAGCAGATAGGTGTGCGTGACGAGGCCAAGCGCCTTGACGGCATGGGCCGATGTGGCCGGCAGTTCTGTTCTGCATCGTGGCTTCCCGAACTTCGTCCCGTGAATCTTGGCGTTGCGAAGGATCAGCGCTTGTCGCTCAATCCCGCCCAGATCTCCGGCGCGTGTGGCCGGCTCATGTGCTGCCTGCGGTACGAGCACGATTTCTACGTGCAGAGCAGGAAGCGTTTTCCGAAGGAAGGCAGGATTGTCGCCACTCTGGTGGGTGATGAGAAGGTCATCGCGATCGACATTTTCCGCGAGCAGCTGACGCTGAAGACTGCGGAGGGCGAAACGCGCATTGTATCACTCGTGGATTACACGCGCGAAACGGCCGAGGCAGGTGATGTGGCACGCACTGAAGACAGTTCGGCGGATGACGATTCGGGTGAAACGATGTTCGAGGTTTCTCCGGAGTTGAATTACACGATCGAGCATGAGATTCCGGATGTGCGCGAGCACGTCGTGGTGGATGTTGCCGAGGGCGAGGTGACGACTCCTTCGGATGGTGTTGAGGGCGATGCCGCTGCGAGGGCGACCGACCGCGACGACGCCAGCGCGAAGCGCAGGCGGGGGCGCAGGGGCGGTCGCCGTGGCCGCGGCGGCGAGGGGGGACAGAGCTGACATGAGTCGCTTTTACATCACCACTGCCATCGACTACGCCAACGGCGACCCACACCTCGGCCATGCGTTCGAGAAGATCGGAGCTGACGTCATTGCGCGTTATCGCCGGCTTCTCGGCGACGACGTTCACTTTCTCATCGGCATGGACGAGCATGGCCAGAAGGTGGCGTCCGAGGCGACTGACCGCGGCGTGACTCCTCTCGCGCTTGTGGATGACATAGCCGCCCGCTTTCTCGGGATGTGGCAGCGCCTCTCGATTTCGAACGATCAGTTCATGCGAACCACTTCCGCGGACCATCATGCGGGAGTCAAAGCCCTCATCGAGCGGATTTTTGAGAAATCTCCCGGCGATTTTTATGAGAAGGCATACGAAGGACAGTATTGTGTTGGCTGCGAATCGTTCAAGCAGGACAACGAGATACTTCAGGGCAAGTGCGTGCTGCACCCGACCCGCGATCTTGAATGGGTGGCCGAGAAGAACTGGTTCTTTCGTTTGTCCGCGTATTCCGATCGATTGAAGGAGTTGATTTCCACCACTGATTTTCTCGGTCCGCGCAGCCGTCGCAACGAGATGCTGGCTCTCATCGATCAGGGACTGGAGGATATCTCTGCCAGCCGCTCGCGTTTTGAATGGGGTGTTCCCTTCCCCCGCCCGTCGAGTGATGGTGAGACGCAGACAACGTACGTGTGGTTCGATGCCCTGCCCAACTACCTGACCGCGACTGGATATCCGGCCGAAAATTTCACGGACCGGTGGCCTGCGGATCTGCACGTGGTGGGTAAGGACATCACCAGGTTCCACGCGATAATCTGGCCGGCGATGCTCATGTCAGCCGGGCTCGAGCTGCCGCGCCAGGTGTGGGCGCACGGCTTCGTGCTGCTGGCCGGAGACCGTTTCAGCAAGTCGGCGGGCGTGCGCCTCGACATGGACGAGGCTATCGACAAATATGGGCCCGATGCGTTCAGGTATTTCCTGATGCGAGAAGTTCCCTTCGACTCCGACGGCAATTTTTCGTGGGAGCGGTTCGAGGATCGATACAACTCCGACCTTGCGAACGCGTTCGGGAATCTGGCCAGCCGCACGGTAGCAATGGTGGAGCGGTATCGTGGGGGAGTTGTACCAGCCGGAAGGGATGCCGACCTCGACGCGGGTGCCGCTGAGAATCTGAGGGAGTATCGCGAGGCGATGGATGGATACCTGCTGCACGATGCGCTGAAGGCAATCTGGCAGATGATTTTCCGCGCGAACGAATTCGTGGACCGGCAGGCGCCGTGGAAACTGGCAAAGGATCCGGAAAGCGCGGCCGAACTCGACCGAACGCTGGGCGCGTTGATGCGCGAGCTGGTGCGCCAGTGCACCCATCTCGCTCCATTCATGCCGGGTAAGTGCGAGGAGCTGTGGCTTATGCTAGGCGCCCCGGTAGGGGCGCCTGAGGGCACAGAGGAAGCAGAGGCGCGAGAGGGCACAGAGGAAGCAGAGGCGCGAGAGGGCGCAGAGGGCGCAGAGGGCGCAGAGGGCGCAGAGGAGATAGATCCGACTGGGTGGAAGGTGGTAAAAGGAGACCCGTTGTTTCCCAAGCTGGGGACCACTGCGGCGTAACTGAGCCACTCGCACAACCATAGTAGGCCAGCTGTGTCGTCTGTGGCTGCTGTAAATGAAGAAAGCCGGGTGCGCTTACGCGCACCCGGCTTCTTTTCTACACGGCTTGCAGCCGCTACATCAGGATTCTAGAAGATCCTTGAATCCGATCTCGCATCGATTGCCTTGACCGGCGACCGAAGAGCCGTGAACTCACCTGAGGGAAGCATGAGGTTCATGTCAGGCTTGCCAATGCCACCGAAGGTGTAGATCGGGAGCGCCAGTGTTTCCAGTTCCTTCGCTGGAATCGGCAGGTGCCTGAAAGTACCGGGCTGCAGACCATCGATGTGACGGCGCTGCATGAGGGTGAATCCGCTCGAGTTGAGCGTCTCGATGTCGCGCTCGTAATCGATGTAGGACAGAAGCGTCGCTGAACCGTTAGCCGCCGTTGCGGCAGGAAGCTTACCGCGCGTGACTCTCGAATTGTTGATGAGAGCCGCTGCCGTGGCGAGATCCGGCCCGGTCTTGCGGATGAGTGCCTCTGCACGTACAAGGTCGCTTTCTGCGGCGAGAATGTAGGGAGCAGGCGTACGGGCACTCGTCGGCGACGTGCGTGAGTGTGCCTCGTAGCGCGAGTGATACCACGGGCTCTGCATGTAGATACCGCGGCCAGGATCGCCGATGACCGGCGTCTTGAATGTAAAGTCGGATAAGTAACGAGCGTCAGGCGAGGTGCCCCGCGGAACAATGGTTCCGTTGAACTTGACCGGAATCGATGGATCCATCCGGTTGATCAAGCGCTGGTCAACACGCATCCAGGTATTCTCGTCGCCGTAGAAAGCGATGTACGAATACCAGTCGTTGTTGTCACCGATCACCGAGAAGTCAAACGGTGCCCCGGCAGAGCCGGTACCAATTCCCTTGTCCGCAAGGGCAGCGACCTTGGTCCAGTCAACTGCGGCTGCCTCGGCCGCATTTCGTGGCGTGTAGGCCAGTAGCAACGCAGCCATGGTGTTAGCCATGCGGTTGATTCTGCCCGAGGTCAGTGGTCCGACCGTGAGAGGAATTACCGTTGGGTCGTACGTCTCAGACTTGCCGTTTGTCGCCGCGATCAGCGCTTCCCACTTGCCGAGCGCAGCAGCGGAGACATCCTTATACGGCTTGAGCTCAGGCTTTGGGCCGGAGAGGTCAAAAGTTTCATCGACCACGAACGCCCGGTCGAAGATCAGCGCCAGGTTTCCGAGGGCCGCAGCCTGCGTAAACTGAGCGAGCGCCTTGAACTTGGCGGTCTCTGCAGCTGTGGGCAGTGCTACGCCCGCACCAAATGCACGCAGTGCATCATTGGCCGCGCCCAGTGTTCCGTAGTTCTGATCCCACGGCTGCGAAGCGACGTTACGATCGCCGCCCGCAGAGTTGTTCTCGTAAGGAATGCGCGGCTCGAGGTTGTTGAACCGCATTCCGAAGTTTCCGAAGTTGGCGGTACAGGCATCTGCCGTTACGCACATGGCCAGGTACGGCTCGATGTAGGTGCTGGCGAGATACCACGAATTGACCGTGGAGATGGAGATGTTCTTCACGTCCTCAGCCGATGCAAGTGCTCTTGCAACGTCCGGGTTGTTGGGATTCGTCACCTCGAGGTCGTTGCAGGCGCCCGCAACAAGAACTGTCGCCGCGCCGGCAATCGAATAAAATCGTCTGATTGCTTTCATTTTATTAATAGTCCGGGTTGGGACCGAGCTCAGAAGCTGAGCTCGATCTGTCCAGTTATGGTGCGGAAGTTGGGATAGCGGAAGCCGTCGATCCGGAAGTTGAAATCGTTTCCGGACGTGACTTCAGGATCAAAGCCGGTGTAGTTCGTCCACGTGTACAGATTGCGGCCGATCAACGCGAGCTTCACGCCACTTGCAATACGTCCCAAACCGGTGGAGCCGAGAATGTTCTGGCCGAGCGTGTAGCTGACCGAGAGTTCGCGGAGCTTCACGTACGAGCCGTCCTCGACGAAGTAGTCGCTTGCGACGAGACCGTTGTAGAGACCGGCCGAGTAGAAGGCCAGAGGAATCTTCTGGTCCTGCGGCTTGCCTGCCTGGTCTTCGTCACCATGGCGGAAATCCTGGAACATCCACTGCTTGGTGAAGTTGTAAACGTCTCCGCCTCTCTGTCCGTCGAACAACGCGTACACGCCGAAACCCTTGACGCGGATGTTGTTCGCGAAGCCGAAGTTCAGGTCGGGGTTCACGTCACCAATCCTGTGCTGGTCGTTACCGGCCTGATCGACGTACTTGATCGGGCGCTCCGTGGGCTTGCCGCGCGTGCTGGCAAGAACCAGGTAACCGAGTGGATTGACTACGTAGTTGCTCTCTACTGCATTGGCGTTCGCCGGATTGTCCTTAAACTCGGCGAACGTTCTCACCAGTTTCTGGCCATAGATGATTCCCAGCGCTTCACCCTGCTTGTAGTAGAAGACGTCCTGTCCCTGTCCGCCGGCGTTCACGCGGAACGGGGCACGGCCCAGGCGTGTGATCTTCTGGGTGGTGTGGTCGCCCGTGAGGCTGAAAGAGTAGCTGATGTCAGGTCGGCTGATGACGCGCGTCTGGAGCGCCATCTCGGTTGTACGTGCCTGGACATCAGCAGCATTCTGAACCTGAGTCCGGAACCCGCCTGACTGAGCGAGCGACAGCGGAACGTTCAGGAACGCGCCGTCAGTAAATCTGTTGGCCTGTACCAGCTCGAGATCGAACCGGTTTGCAAACGACAGGTTCAAACCGAATTCATTTTCTGTCTGAATTGCAGGCTTGAGGTTCTTGTTGCCGAGCTGCGTCTTGGAAATCTGACCGCCGGAAAGGTTGTAGTACTCGTACTGATCGAGGAAGCCAGGACGAAGTCCTGCCGTTCCACGGGCTGCGCGGAGCTTGAACTCCTGCACACCGGGAATCTTGATGTCTTCCCCGACGCGCCACGCACCTGAGAGGCGGTAGAACGTGTTGCGGCGTGCTTCTGGTCCGAAGAGCGATGATCCATCGCTTCTGAGGAGACCGTCGAGCAGATATCTGTCGCGGAAGTCGAGCGATGCCGAGCCCAGATAGTTGCTGGAGCGCGACAGTTCTTCCTGCGAGGTGAGCGAAAGCTGAGTCCGATCAAGGGCGCCGAGATCCGGCACGTCCGTGATGTTGAACCGGGTTCCCTGAGCAAAAAAGTTGCTCGTTCTCCCCTGTTCGTAAAGGTATGCTCCGCGAACCGTGGTCTTGAGCTCTCCCAGTGTGTTGGAGACCGTGGCATTCACCGTAGCGTTGTCGGACACGTTGTTCGCGGTGAACTTGTAGATGTCGCCGGGAATCTCCTGCCCATTTTCTCCGAGCGATCCGCGCTTGTTGTAGCTCTGCTCCAGACGGTTCAGTCGATCGGTGCCGTACGCCGTCTCAAAGCGAAGCCAGCTGGCAGGACGCCAGCGTCCCGACACAGATCCGAGGATCCGCTCGCGACGAAGCTTGAAGTCGTTGTTCGCCAGACTGTATAGCGGGTTTGAACGCGCGCTCGGCGAGTTGGAAACGGGGATCAATGGGTAGAAGTCCACCGGGTCGGTGCCGCTCGGGTTGCGCAGGTCAACGTCAGGCGGCATCTGCATGAACGAGAACCAGCTCTGCGAATCGTTCGGATCGTAGTCGTTTCTGTTGACGCCGTAGGTGATGCTCGACGAGAAATCGACGTTATCGCCAATGCCCTGATCGACATTCAGACGAATGTTCTGGCGGTACTGTCCCTTTGTGAGGGGCAGAATTCCGACGTTATGATCGCTCGTGTATGACGTGTTGAAGTTGGTGTTCGCACGGCGCATTCCGAGCTGCACGTTGCCCGAAACGAACTGGCCATTGTTCATCCATTCCTTCAACTGGTTGCGCCAGGCGTTCGGACCCGTCGTTGCGTACGGGTTATCGGCGATACCATCTGC
>JBKJNN010000054.1:0-3078 GCA_046593625.1 Gemmatimonadaceae bacterium
AAGAGTCGCTCTCAAGCCGAGGATGCGATTCGGAAGCAGATGGTCGCAGAGGGGCTCATCGATGCCGAGCACGTTTACGGGACCATCAACTGTGATGGTGTAAATGCGAAGGGCGAGATCTGCGGGGTGACCACGACGAGCGGGCTGGCGTGGAAGATCCCGGGGCGTGTGGGTGATTCGCCGATTCTGGGGGCGGGTCTCTACGTGGACAATGATGTTGGAGCGGCTGGATCAACGGGCAGAGGTGAGGCGAACCTTTTCAGCTGCGCCTCCTTTGTGATTGTCGAGAACATGCGGAAGGGAATGCATCCCAAGGACGCGATGATGGATGCCTGCCGTCGCATTCAAAAGAACACCATCGAAAAGCGGCTGTTGAATTCGAGGGGACTGCCGAATTTCGGGATGAGCTTCTATGCGCTGGATAAGCAGGGAAGGCACGCTGGGGTCGGCTTTTATCCGGGGGGAAGCTACGCGGTCTGCACCGAGAGCGGCCCGCAGACTCTCAAAATGGATGCTCTGTTCGAGGGTCGGTCGGAGGGCTAACCCGCTTCAGGTTTGCCCTTTGATTCCCTGGTCCTTCGCTACGCCCTGCCGAAGGGTGCGTTTTCATCCCAGCGGAAATCGTCGGCCACCTTGAATGTGCCGGCGATCTGGACCGCTTTGCGCGCCACGGTGCTGAGTGAGTTGGCTGCCGCTGCGATCTCGTCGATGTTTCCGCTCTGTTCGTCGGTCGCGGCTGCAACCTGATGTACGGCACTCGCGAACTGCTGCGTGCCGAGCGCGAGGTTGTCGAGACGTCGTGTCATGTCCACAACGAGCCGTCCTGATTCCTCCACCGCGCTCTCGATTGCACCGCTCCACTTCTCGGCGTCTATGACGCCTTGTTCAACCTGAAGGAACGACTGTCGCCCGTGGTGAGTTGCGTCGTTCACTGACTGGAGCGTGGACAGTGTGCGTGCCGCCGATTCACGTGAACGTCCCACCCGTTCGGCCATGGCACGAGCAAGGAGATCTGTCCGTTCGGCTGCTTCGGCCGAGTCGGCTGCGAGGCGACGGACTTCGTCTGCGACAACGGCAAAGCCTTCACCCTGTTCGCCTGCGCGCGCGGCTTCCATTGCGGCGTTGAGCGCGAGGAGTTTGGACTGCCTCGAGATTTTCTGGACGAGGGTGAGGAAGGCCCGAATTTCGTCTACTGCGGTAGCGAGGGCGTCGATGGATTCGGCGCTGGCGCTGGCGTCGTAGGTGAGCGCTTCGAGGGCGCGGGAGCTTTCGTCGAGCTTGACGCGATTTTCCTGAGCAACGCTACGAAGGCGGCGGTCGCGTCTGAGACCTTCCTGAGCGCGTCCACGGAGGGAACTGGAGACTTCTTCGAGCTTGGCAGCGTCAGCGGCGATTTCATGGATGGTCTTTGCCATCTGCTGGGATTCCTGCCTTAATGCGCTTGATGTGGCGGCAGTCTGTTGCGCTGCTGTCGCCATTTTTTCGGAAGAAGCCGTAATGCGCATGGAGAGCTCGGTTGCATCGCGTGCCGAGCTTTTCATGGTGGTCGCTAGCCGCCGGAGGGTGACGATCAGGGAGGAGGTAGCGCGGCTCAGACGTCCGACTTCGTTGCTGTCCGTCGAGGGCACGAACGGAACCGAGAGATCTCCACTGGCGACGGATTCCGATACGCGGGACAGGTCGGACACCGGTGCTGTCACGCGCGCGTTAACTGACCGCAGGACGAAAACCGAGGCGATTGTGAGCAGTCCGACAATCCAGATCACTCCGACTACGAGGGTCCAGCGCACGTCCGCTGACGCGAGGAACGCGCGCTGGACGTCAGGCGAGAGCATGTGAAAGAGGCGGTACGCCATCCAGCCGATGCCGACGTTCACCACGGAGATTGTAAGCAGCATCGCGAATGCTGCCTGTTTCTGGAGCAGTCCGATGATGGGTGACATGAAACCCTTCGCTCTCACCTCCACGACCGGAATTTCTTCCCAGGTCGGAGTGAAGCTTCTGTCCTTGTCGGTCAGAGCGAGGCTTGGGCCCATCGGCGATAGCTGATGCATGGCGGGATGAAAGTGATTGACTGTGCAGCTAACTTGTAATCATGAGCAACGCTGTGAATCCCAACCCGGCTGAAGAGACTGCTGGTTACGACCCCTCCGCCGTCGAGTTGAAGTGGCAGGAGAGCTGGCGCGTGCGGCAGACGAACACCGTCGATATCGCCAACGCCTCCGATCCCTTTTACTCGCTGATGATGTTTCCCTATCCGTCCGCGGAGGGGCTCCATGTCGGCAACCTTTTCGCGTTCGTCGGGAGTGACATATATGGACGATTTCAGAGGCTCCAGGGGCACAACGTTTTCGAGCCGCTGGGCTATGACGCGTTCGGGATTCACTCGGAGAATTACGCGCTGAAGGTCGGGAAGCATCCCAGCGACCTGATCCCGCAGAACATTCTCAACTTCAGGCGTCAGCTCGAGCGTTCGGGACTGATGGTGGACTGGTCGCATTCTCTCTCCACAACCGACCCCGATTACTACAAGTGGACGCAGTGGGTTTTCCTGCAGCTGCTCAAGCACGGCCTTGCCTACAAGAAGCAAGCGGCGGTGAACTGGTGTCCCAGCTGCAAGACCGTCCTAGCCAACGAG
The DNA here is from genome assembly GCA_046593625.1 of Gemmatimonadaceae bacterium. Classification (GTDB taxonomy): domain Bacteria; phylum Gemmatimonadota; class Gemmatimonadetes; order Gemmatimonadales; family Gemmatimonadaceae; genus UBA4720. The sequence goes on from JBKJNN010000054.1 coordinate 2,639, forward strand.
CAGGTGGTTGGCGGAGCGTGTGAGCGATGTGACACTCCGGTCGAGCAGCGTTTTCTGAGCCAGTGGTTTTTCAGAATCAGCAACTATGCAGAGCGTCTGCTTTATAACCTCGATCATCTGGACTGGTCGGAAACGACGAAGACGGCACAGCGCAACTGGATAGGTCGTTCCGAGGGCGCGGAGCTGTCCTTTGTGGCAAAGCGGGGCGATGACGAGCATGTCATCCGCGTATTCACCACACGTCCCGATACTGTTTTCGGAGCCACCTACCTGGTGTTGGCCCCCGAGCATCCACTCGTCGCGGAGTTGACTGGCGCAGTGTACCGAAGCGCGGTGGATCAGTATCTCGCGCGCAGTGCCAAGCAGGATGTTGTCGCGCGGAAGTCGAACATGGACAAAACCGGAGTGTTCACCGGAGCATACGCCACCAATCCTGCCAC
>JBKJNN010000055.1:0-2520 GCA_046593625.1 Gemmatimonadaceae bacterium
ACTTCTCAAACTCGAATTCGCGCAGAACTTCGGCGCGAGTGCGCGGTTGCCTGCTCCAGGGCACCGCTCCAAGCAGGCGGGCCGGCCAGGGAGAAAAGCCGGGGAGGTCGTCAACAGACCAGGAAGTCAGCTGCCGTTCACCCGACGAAGTGACGACACGTTGCTGGCGACTTTCTCGATGGCGACGACTACGTCCAGCAAGTCCTCCCGCGCCATTCCCGCATGGCAGAACCCGCCTACCATCACGTTCTCCTCCCACATCCGCTCGGCAACCGGGCAGATGCCGCGCTCGTAACTCACGTTTCCCTTGTAGCCCTCGTAAGTGAACGGGAATCCGTGTGCGCCGAACGCAATCCGGTTCTGGTACAACGGCGCATAGTAAAGCGGAGGAGCGTACCGCTCGGCGAGCGGAATTCCTTCAGCGCGCACCGCGCCTGCAAACGTTTCGCGCGAGACACCAAGCACGTTTGCGTCGTACTTGATTGCATAGAGATAGTATCCATGCGTGGAACCCGGTTTCACCACCGGGGGAGTGAGGCCATCTATTTGCTCGAGGTGATGCGTCAGGTAGGTCGCCGCCTCGAGGCGTTCCGAATGAAGGAAGTCCAGTTTCTTCAGCTGCTCAATACCGATGGCCGCGTCTATCTCGGTCATGCGGTAGTTGAACCCGACCATGTTGACAAGGTTTGAGATACCTCGCTCTTCAACCACCGCCTCCGCATGATTGCGGATAAGCCGTAGCCGCTCTGCAAGCTCTGGATCGCTGGTTACCGCAACGCCACCCTCCCCTGTCTGGATGGTCTTGTGTCGGTTGAGACTGAATACGCCGATGTTAGCTAGCGTGCCCGCGCTGCGGCCTTGATAGGTAGCCCCCAGCGCCTGCGCCGCGTCTTCTATCACTGTCAGGCCATGCTGTTTCGCGAGCGCCATGATGGCGTTCATCTCAGCCGGGTGGCCGAGTATGTCCACCACCATGATTGCACGGGTCTGCGGTGACAGGCGGGCCGCTATTGATTCCGCTGTGATGCAGAAGGTATCCGGGTCGATGTCGGCAAACACCGGAATGGCACCGTATGCCAGCGCCGCAGTCGCAGAAGCCGTCATCGTGATGGGCGCAACTATGACTTCATCACCCGGACTTACACCCGCAGCACCGATGGCAGCGCATAGCGCTGAGGTTGCGGAGTTCATCGACACGGCGTGGGCGATATCAAACTTTTCCTGCCAGCGCTCTTCGAGCTCCCTCACTCTCGCGCCGCCCAGAAAGCGCTCCGAGTGCGTCCCGAGAAACCCTGAGAGCTCGCCGGCTTCGAGTACAGCCAGGACTGCGCGCTTCTCGTTGTCGCCAATCGTTACGTACTCGGGCAGCGGCGTGGTTCTCACTGGCGAGCCACCGAGAATGGCGAGGCGGCTCACCTGCGTTCTCCTGAAAACGGCTCGGACCGAGTGATGTGCATCAGGGTGATCCTGTCGCCGCCCGAGCGCATCGCCGCATCTGCAATTCGAGCAGCGGCAATTCCATCAGCAGCGCTGGATGCCGGCTGCCTCGATTCCGAAAGCGCTCCAACCATATCCTCGACAGCGTGGAGCATCAGATTCCGGCGATCGCCAAATGCCGCTGAGGCCGGAGCAAGCTCAGTGTACCCGGAGTAGCGCGGACTCGGCCGCGGCCTGAAAAGATCGATTTGATGCCCCGAATCCGTGATCCTCACGCGACCGGAGGTTCCCAGTATGTCCATTTCGAAAATCGTGTAATGCCGATGGTCGCAGGCGCGCAGGGTTGCCAGCGCACCCGATTGCAGCGAAAGGAGAATGTCCAGAGTTGGATCTTCGCCTTCCTCACCTAGCAAATCCAGCGCCTCGACCCACGCTACTTCGCCGGCAAGGAACCTGAGAAGGTCGAACCAGTGAGTGCCGCTGTGGAACGTGCCCTTCATGTAAAGTCCCGATACCGCCTGGATATCGCCAATCTCGCCGCGCCGGATGAAGTCGCGAAGAGCGCGGAGATTTGTGGCATAACGCCGCATGAAAACCGTGGCGAGCACCACGCCCTTCTCGCTGGCAGCAGTCTCCATTGCATAAGACTCGGCGAGAGTCAACGCGAGTGGCTTCTCACAAAGAACGGCCTTCGGGAGCCGGGGCGCTGACAGGATTTCGCGGAGCACGCCCGCGTGAGAAGGTGTCGGCGTGCAGATACTTACGATGTCAGGAGCTTCGGCAGCCATCAGGAACGAGGTGTTTGTATGAAGTGCCGCCACGTTCCAGTGCGATCCGGCAGCGGAGAGGCGGGCACCGTCCGTGTCGCAAAGCGCCACTAGTTCGGTGTCGGGGCATGCTTCATATGCGGCCGCGTGCGTAAACACATCATCTGCCAGAAGCGGATCGAGCGCGAGCTGGCTACCGATTTTACCGCAGCCGATTACTGCCGCTCGCAGCATCAGCGAACCGCCTTCTGACGAATATGAGCGTTTACTTCGCGCAGGTCGGGGCGCGAATCGACGAAGGCCAGTACGTCTTCCA
>JBKJNN010000139.1:0-4221 GCA_046593625.1 Gemmatimonadaceae bacterium
CTCTCGCTGGAGTTCTTCGGTCGGAATTGCCCAACCGCCTCCAGTCGCACGTTTCTCCCTTCCTGCGAGACAGCCGGGTGAGGGCGAAGCCGCTCGTTCGCCTGGCGATTCTCGGCAGTGTTGGCAAGCCGGGTTTCTACTATGTGCCGGCGGAGGCTCCGCTCGCTGACATTCTCATGGATGCCGGCGGTCCGGTAGGCGACGCGGACCTCGGCAAGGTGGAGGTTCGTCGCGGCAACAACATTATTCTCAACAAGGATGCGACATCGTTCGCGATCAGGCAGGGAATGTCGGTCGACCGGCTCAACATGATGGCTGGTGACGAGGTGCAGGTTGGTCAAAAACGAAAATTCAGCCCGAACACGGTTTTGTCCGTGAGCAGTGCTATCCTTGGACTCCTGGTCGCCATTACCGCCATCCGTCGCTGATCGGATTGCCTCGACTGAACAGGACCCTCCATACGCTCGTGAACATGCCCTCGACTCACACAAATCCAATCCGCTGCAAAAATGGCTGATGACGTTTCGGGCAGGCTTGTTCGCGCCCAGCAACCGCAACTTCCCGCGACTCCCCACTGGGAATACGTTCCGACACCGCCAGCGACAAAGCTTCCCATGGAGCGTTCGCTTGCGGTGCTGCGCCGGTTCAAGTGGCTGATTCTGCTCGTCACGATGCTTGCGACCGTGGGCGGATTTGCTGCGATGAAGCTGGTCAATCCGAAGTACCGGGTGATGGCCACGATCTGGATTCAGTCGCAGTCACAGGGCGCAGACGCGGCCGGTCCGATTCGCAGTGGCGAACTGCTCAATTCAAGTGCATGGATCGAGCTTCTTCGGAGCTACCGAATCGCGGACGCAGTGGTTAGAGACCTCAAACTGTATGTCGTTCCTCAGTCTGCTGCCGACTCTATTTTTTTCCGCGACTTCAACATCGCCGACAAGTTCACGCCGGGCACGTATGAGCTGAAGATGGATCGTGCCGCACAGCGGTGGACGCTTGCCGGCGCGGGTGGTCCAGTTGCAGACGCAGGAAATGTCGCTGACAGCATTGGTCGAAAGCTTGGCCTTCGGTGGGTGATTGCTCCCGAGGTCTTTAACATAGTGCAGCAGCGGGACGTGAGGTTCACCGTCTCCACTCCTCGCGAGGCAGCGGTTGCTCTCACGAAACGCCTGGACACCAAGCTGCCCGAGAAGAGCAATTTTCTCGCGCTGAGTATCGAAGACCAGGATCCAGCCAAGGCACAGAGGGTTCTCAACGCCTGGGCTCACGAATTTGTTCAGGTAGCCGGCGAGCTGAAGAAAACCAACGTCGTTCAGTTCGCCAACACGCTCAGTGGCCAGCTCAGGTTTGCCGAAGCTTCGCTTCAATCCGCAGAACAGGCGCTGGAAAGATTCCGGGTCAATACCATTACGCTGCCGGCCGAAGGCGGCCCCGTTGCCGGAGGTATCGAGATCACCCGCGATCCTTCGCTCAAGAGCTTCTTCGAGCAGAAGATCGCGTTCGACGATGTCCGGAATGACAGGGAAGCCCTGGAGAAGATCATTGTCGAGGCGACAGCGGGAAGACTTCCGTGGGAAGCCGCGCTGTTGATTCCGGGAGTCGCGCAGGGGCCGGGCGCTGACGAGCTTCGCGAAGCTTTTCGACAGCTTCAGCTCAAGCAGGCGGACCTGGCTGCAAAGAGGCAGATATACACAGAGCAGTCACCCACGGTGAGGGACGCTCTGGCCGCGATCAATCTTATTCAGCGGCAGACGATTCCCCAAGCTGCAGCGCGAGTGGTCGCGCAGATGCGACAGCGCGAGGGTTATTTTGGCAACCGCATCAGTACCGCGTCACGTGATCTTCAGGCAATCCCCGCGAGGACAATCGAGGAAGCGCGGCTGAGACGATCCGTGTCGGTGGCGGAAGGGCTCTACACGACGCTGAAGAGCCGGTCATCGTCTGCCGAACTCGCCGAGGCGAGTTCGACACCCGACATCAGTCTGCTGGATTCTGCGATCGCTCCGTTGAGCCCAACGAATGATACGGGCCCGAAACTGCTCGTCACTGCAATAATCGCAGGACTCGCGGCAGCGATTGGTCTGGCATTCCTGCTCGACCGCCTCGACAAGACCATACGCTATCCCGACCAGGTCCGCGATGAACTCGGCCTTTACGTCGTAGGAGCAATTCCATTCTTTCCGAAGGGTGCCGCCAGCAAGTCATCGCCGGAGCAGCTCTCGCATCTCGTCGAGGCAGTTCGCACGGTGCGCATGCACGTGCTGAACAATGCAAGTGTACCGCTCTCAGTTGCGGTTTCGAGTCCATCCCCTGGTGACGGCAAGACATTCCTGTCAGTGAATCTTGCGATGTCGCTTGCGGACGCCGGTATATCCACGGTTCTGGTTGACGGCGACTCACGCCGGGGCACTCTGCATGAATTTTTCTCGATGCAGAAACATCCGGGCCTGACGGACTATCTCCTCGGTCTGTCGAGTCTGGATTCCGTGATCCACCAGACGGACAATGAGCGGCTGTCGATCATCCCCGCCGGCAAGCGCCAGCCCCGCCATCCGGAACTCATAAGCTCCGGCCTGCTACCCAAGCTCAGGTCTGATCTGCTGAGCAGATTCGATGCCGTGATTTTCGACACGCCACCGCTTGCCGCGGGAATTGACGCTTACGCGATTGCGTCGGCGGCGACAAACCTTCTGCTGGTGGTGCGTATCGGCAAGACAAAGCGGCGTCTCGCGGCGGCAAAGGTTGCTTTGATAGACCAGCTTCCCGTTCGCATCTTCGGAGCTGTCCTGAACTGCGTTCAGATACAGGGAGAGTTCGATTCCTATGGCTATGCGGCCTATGGCTACGAGCTCAACACCGAGGAAGAAGATCACGCACCAGCGCTCATCCCCTGATGGTCGCTATGCCCGAGAGCCTCGGCGTAAATAGCTGATATCTGGTCTGCGTTTCGGCGCAGCGTAAAGCGCCGCCCGGCTTTCGCTGCGCCTGCAGTTCCCATTCGCTCTCGCAGCGCGCCATCCGAGGCGAGCGAACGAATCGCGTCAGCCAGAGCGTCTACATCGCCCGGCTTTACCAGAAGGCCGTCCACTCCGTGTTCCACGACTTCGCGCGGACCGCCCGCGTCTGCGGCAATCACCGGACGGCTTGCCGCCATTGCTTCGCCTACCACCATTCCAAATGGCTCCGGTGCGATCGAGGCATGCACAACGATGTCGGCCGCGGCGTAGTACTCTTCGACGTTTTCGCGATATCCTGCGAGCACGAAGCGGTGCTTCAGTCCCGCTGCACTGATCTGGCCCTGGATGGCCTCGAAGTACGACCGTGCGCCATCAGACTCATCTCCAACGATCAGTCCCTTCACACGCGAGTCAGCGAGCATTACGGGAATCATTGCCCGAACGAACTCCAGCTGACCTTTCCACGGAATGACGCGTCCGAATATTCCGACCGCGATCTCGTTTGCATCGATCTTCCACTGGGCGCGGATAGAGTCGCGCATGGCGGCTGCCTCCTGCACCAGTTCGAGATCTACCGGATCGTGTACTACAGTGACAATCGATGGCGAGATTGGATCTGTTCCCAGACTGTCTGCCACCGGCCCCGACACCGCGATCACGCGTGACACTTGCGGCGCCCACCTTGGATGTACGCGAGACTCCTGGAAGCCCCGCATGTGCACCACGCATTTCACACCAGTCATGCGGGCAGCGAGCGCCGCTTCCGTCGGAAGGAAGCCGTTGTTGAGATGTATCAGGTCAATCTTCTGCCGGCGAATGACGGCCGCGAGACGGACCGAGTTCCTGAGCGATTCCACAATGTCCGCAACGGCGAAGATCTTTGCCGCAATCGTTCTGAAAAATCCGGTGCCGGCCGCTGACAGGAATCTCTCGTTCGTCCGGTAGTTGATGACACGACGAAAGCTCGAGACCGGCAGGGTGGGGAACCAGGTCTTCACGATGTCAGGATCCTGGCTCGTGAAAATCCATTTTTCGACGTCGTCGAGCCCGCGCAACGTGAGCGCAAGGCTTTTGACGGCTCCCCCGAATCCCACGCTTGAATCGATGTACAGCACACGGCAGGAAGGACTGGAAGGGACCTGCTGGGGAATCGTCAAAAAGCGCTCCCCGCGTTCGAAGCACTCACCGGCTTTTCCTCTCGACGTGTCGGTTCCCAGATGGCGTCGGCATCCGTGAATGCGACGCGCCAGAGCGCGAAAATTAC
>JBKJNN010000076.1:0-9431 GCA_046593625.1 Gemmatimonadaceae bacterium
GATAACCGCTGAATGCATCTAAGTGGGAAGCTTCCCCCAAGATGAAACCTCCCTGGAGCCTTGAGCTCCCTAAAGGGCCGGGAGAGACCATCCCGTCAAGAGGTCGCACGTGGACGCGGAGCAATCCGTTCCAAGCGCAGCGATCCTCATCGCCCGTGAGGCTTGATCTTCTTTTATTGTCTGAGGCTTAAATGCCGCAGCAATCCGAACAAACGCATATCGCAGTCTAACCTGTTGATTCAAATCACTCGATCACTACTACACTCCGTCGTCATTCCTTCACCGGAATGACAACCACCACGATTACACATCGCCGGCCCCCAAGCCGACGACCACAAATCGCTGGCGACTAGAGCGCAGGGGCCACACCCGTTCCCATTCCGAACACGAGCGTTAAGACCTGCAGCGCCGATGGTACTCCGTCCGAGAGGACGCGGGAGAGTAGGCCGTCGCCGGCACCCTTTCAAAAAAGGCGTCACGCTTTAGTGTGACGCCTTTTTTGTTGCCCTCATCCCCCAAGCTCACACCCCAAAGCTCACACCCCGATCCCCATCCCCCTTAGATTCCCTCCCATGACCAAGGCCGGAATCGTCACCGTCGCCGGAGCCCCCAACGCCGGCAAATCCACTCTGCTTAATCGCATCGTGGGCCAGAAACTCGCGATCACCAGCCCCAAACCACAATCCACCCGCGATCGCGTCGTCGGAATCCACACCACCGACAACATGCAGATGATCGTCTTCGACACACCCGGACTCCTCGAACCGAAATACGAACTCCAGCAGGCCATGCGAAGCTCAGCAGTCAGAGCACTCCATGACGCAGACGTAATCGTCTATATGACAGACGCTTCGGGCACATTACCTGAACCTCTGCATGAAGCAGCCGGCCTGCCTTCGCCACCCAAGGCCCCGATCATCACGGTCCTCAATAAGATCGACCTGCTGCCCGAACCGCGACGCGAAGAACTGCGCGCCAGCCAACCCGACGCCGTCGAACTCTCCGCCCTCACCGGCGAAGGATTCGAAGGACTGCTCTCCACAATTGGCACGTTCCTCCCCGAAAGCCCCTTCCTTTACCCCGACGACGACGTCAGCACTCAGTCAGTCCGATTCTTCGTCGCCGAGCTCATTCGCGAGACTGTGCTCGAACAGCTCCACGACGAAATTCCCTACAGCATCGCCGTCGGCATCGAGGAGTACCGCGAAGCACCGCTTCCGGTGTACATTCGTGCCGTCATTTACGTCGAACGAGAAAGCCAGAAACGAATCGTCATCGGATCCAAAGGCACACGCATTCGCGAAATCGGCCAGGCCGCCAGAAAAAAAATCGAGACCTTTGTCGACCAGAGCGTGTATCTCGACATGTGGGTCAAAGTGCTCCCCAACTGGAGGAGAAGCACCTCGGCACTGGAGCAGTTCGGATATCACATCGGAAAGGGAAAAGATTCATGAGCGTAGACCCACAACTCCTCGAAATCCTGGTCTGCCCCAAATGCAAAGGGGACCTCGAGTACCGCGACGCCGAATCAAGCCTCATCTGCCACGCCTGTGCCCTTCGGTATCCAGTCAGGGACGGAATCCCCATCATGCTCATCGATGAGGCTACGCCCCTGTAGCGTGCGGTTCCTGCCTCTCGCCCTCACCCTGGCCGTAACCGCCGGGCTCAGCGCACCGCTGCCTGCTCAGAACACCAGCGACGGAGCTCTGTTCCTCCTGCTGCCCGTCGGAGCGCAGACGGTGGGCATGGGCCAGGCAACTGTCGCCGAGCAGCTCGGCAGCGAAGCGATCTGGTCCAACCCGGCAGGCTTCGCCAGGGCCGAGAAGCGCGAAGCTGCCATCCACCATTCCGAAACCGTGGCCGCCCGTGGCGATGTCGCAACCTTCCTTGCGCCCATCCGCCATATCGGCGCATTCGCCCTTTCCGTCAATCTCCTCGACTTCGGAAACCAGCAGATCACTGACGGAGGCGGAAATCCGGTAGGACTCGTCCTTCCCAGGAACATTCTTGTAGCCGGTTCGTTCGCAGCCGCGATCGGTAGCAGAACGAATCTCGGGATGACCTACAAACGTCTCCAGTATCGCGTGGACTGCTCGGGACAGTGCGGAAACGTCGCCACCTTCACCGCAGCTTCAAGCGCTGTCGATTTCGGCGCGCAATACCTGCTTCCCAGTCCCACCCCGATCCGGCTGGGAGCTGCCATCCGCAACGTCGGGACGAAACTTCAAGTGAACGACGGCGAGCAGGCAGACCCGCTTCCAACACGCATTGAAGTGGGAATTTCATGGCAGCTGGCGTTCGTTGAGAAATACGTCTCGGACGTTGATGTCAGAGTGGCCGGCGACGTGGTCTCCGACACCAACGCCGACGATCCCTCAGGCCGGCTGGGAGTAGACCTGACTTACCAGAAGACAATTCACCTCCGCGGCGGATACATAGCCAACGATACGGACGGCGCCCATGCTGCCGTAGGCTTTGGGTTGGGCACCGGCCGCCTCGTCTTTGACATCGCGCGCACCTTCGGAGGTCTCTCCGAGGACGCGGGCAAGACACCGACATACGTTTCACTCAAACTTGTTTTCTGAGGACGATGCGCGGGTTCTCTCCAACTACAGCACAACGATCTCGACTTCGCTGACACAATGAAATATCTATACATCCTGCTGATCTTCGTGCCTGCGGCTCTGCTGGCAGAGTTCCTTCACGCGCCCCCACTCATCGTCTTCGTCCTCAGCGCCCTCGCCATCGTGCCGCTCTCCGGGTTGCTCGGCACCGCGACGGAGGAGGTTTCCGGATACACAGGTTCGACGCTGGGAGGGCTCATCAATGCCACCCTCGGCAACTTCGCGGAACTCGTGATCGCGTCGCTTGCCCTTCGCGCAGGATTGCTGGACCTGGTGAAGGCCTCTATCACAGGATCGATTCTGGGCAATCTCCTGCTGGTACTCGGCGCGGCACAGCTGGCCGGAGGTCTCAAGTACAAATCGCAGACCATCAATCGCAATCTCACGTCGATGAGCTCGACACTGCTGATGGTCGCCATGCTCGGCCTGGTGATTCCGGCGGTCTTTCATGCAGTCCATCCGGACCCGCTCAGGCGCGCCACTCACGCGATGTCGGTCTGGGTGGCTGTTCTCCTTATAATCGGATACGGACTGTCGCTGGTATACTCGATGTTCACCCACAAGGCGATGTTCTCGGAGGGCGGAGACGTCGCCAGTCACGAGTCTCCGCCAACGTGGTCGCTGAAGAAATCGATTCTTGTGCTGATCGGTACCGGGGCGACAATCGGAGTGTTGTCCGAACTCCTTGTCGGCTCTACGGAAGAGGCCGTAAAAACAATGGGACTTTCACAGATTTTCGTGGGCCTCATTGTGATTCCAATAATTGGAAACGCTGCTGAACACAGCTCGGCGGTGTTGATGGCGGCCAAGAACAGAATGGATCTCGCAGTGTCCATCGCAGTGGGTTCTGCCATCCAGGTCGCCCTCCTTGTTGCACCGCTTCTCGTCCTGATGGGACTGGCGATGGGACAGCCCCTCGATCTCGCATTTACGGTATTGGAGGTTGCAAGCGTTGCGGTTGCGGTAGCCGTGGCGTCCTCTGTAATGCAGGATTCTAAGTCGAATTGGCTGGAAGGTTCGTTCCTGCTCGTGGCTTACGCGGCAATTGGCGTAGCATTCTTCTACTACTGACCCCGGAAGGTTTTCACCGATGAGTCCGACAATGTCGGCCCCGGCGATGATTCAGTTCACCCCCGGTGGCCGGGGGCTGCCCGCGGATGTTCAGTCGTGGCTGGAAAGCCAGTCGGTCGCGCCAGTCGTGGTGGAGACCGGCGATGAGCTGATGGACATCGCCCTGCGAGGCAGGCCACGGATGGTAGTCTTCGACGCGCGGATGCACCCCGCAGAAGCGTTCGAGGCATGCGGGCGTCTGAAGCGCGATTCCTATACCGGGGTGGTGCCTGCTGCGGTGTTGTCTACGGCGGATCCCTCCATGCTCGTCACGGCGTTTGACGCCGGGGCTGACGAAGTCATCCCCGAAGGAATGAGCGCGGCGGAAACACGCCAGCGCCTCGGCGTCATGCTTGCGCGGTCAGACCGGGACCTCGGCGTTCATCCGTCTACCCGGCTTCCGGGTGCCGGAGCAATCGAAGCCGAGATCAAGCGCCGCCTGCCAGGCCCGGAGCTCTTTGCGGTTTGCTATGCCGATCTCGATCACTTCAAGGAGTACAACGATCGGTACAGCTATAATGAAGGCGACCGCGTCATACGAATTCTGGCCATGCTTCTTCACGACGTGGTGAAGGGATTGTGCGGCGAACGCGCCTTTGTCGGTCACATTGGCGGAGACGATTTTCTGTTTGTCATTCCGTACGACGCGATAGACGAAACATGTGGCGAGATCACATCGACCTTCGACCTGCTCGTTCCCTATCAGTACTCAGAGCTTGACCGCAGGGCCGGTTATTTCTTTGGCAAGGACCGCCGCGGAGTCCTTGATCGTGTGCCTCTCATGACGCTTTCCATTGGTGTTGTGACCAATGCACAGCGTACTTTTAAGGAAGCGCGGCAGGTCAGTCGTCTTGCAACCGAGATGAAGACGTACGCCAAGACGCTGAGTGGCTCGGTATACTCAATCGACAGGCGTACAGACGATCGTCCGGCCGGGTTTGATGTGGGGAAGGGAAGCACAACCGGAAGTGGAGAAAAGTAATGAACGTGAGTTGTCAGCAGTGCTCGACAGTATTCAGGATCGATCCGGCAAAAGTGCCCGCCGAGGGTGTGCGTGCGCGCTGCTCGGCATGTGGCGGTGTCATCGCCATCGGCATTTCGGCCGGCGAAGCGCCGCGACGGATGACTCCGGTTCAGGCGATCGACGATGCGTTCGCGAATCCGCGACAGCGGCCTGGACCGTTCATGCCATCAGCGCACACACCGGCAGAGCCAGGTGTGTCGCGTCCTACGCCGCCAACTTCGGCAGCGCCTCCGGTGAGAAGTCCCGCTGCGCAACGGCCCGCGGCGAAAACGCCTACGCCTGCTTCGTCGCGCGCTGCCGTCAGGACGCCGACGCCCCCGTCGCGCCCGTCTCAAGGTGCGGCTCTGCCCCCGCTGAGGGAGACTCCGCGCGGAGCGGCTCCGGTGACTCCTTCGCGGCCGATCCAGCCAGAAGCTGCGGTGTCAATGCCCGCAGAAACGCCGCCATCCTCACTAGGAGCACCCGCTACTCCGCAGGCTCCGGTCGCGTCGCCGTCCGGGACGGCTGTGACGCCGCCAGTCGCCGGTGCGAGGCGTCCGATCAACCCGTTTCTTGCACGAGACCCGAGTCAGCGCGCGAAAAGACTTGCCCGGGCGCTCGTGTCCGACATGGTTGCGTATTATCCTGCTAAGCACTCCGAGGGGTTGGAAAACGGCACCCTCAAGGAACTCTTCCGGGAAGAAATCAAGAAGAGCTACGACGAGTACGTCGGCCAGGTCGGCGCCGATTTCGCGCGCTCGACTACGCATTTCCAGGAATCGCTCAACGAGGTTCTCGGAGCTGGAAAAAAAATCTTCTGACATAAAGGCTTTAAGACAGAATGGCGGATACGAGTGGAGAAAGGGGCCGCGCGCTTGCGAGCGCCCTGGAGCGATTGGCAGAAGTGCGGAGGTATCTTTGACATCGAGGGCAAGCGTCAGCAGCTGACCGCGCACGAGTCGCGGATGTCCGAGGCGGATTTCTGGACGAAACAGGAAGCTGCCCAGGTTGTACTTCAGGAAGTCAAAACACTGAAGGGATGGCTCGACCCATACGACAGGCTCGACGACCGGCTGAAGAGCGCAAATGAGCTGGATCAGATGCTCCGGGAGTCATCTGACGAGGAAATGGAATCCGAGCTCGACGATGAAATCGCGGCCATCGACAACGAGCTGGATACATTCGAGCTGAAGACGCTGCTTCGCGGCGACGACGACTTCCGCGATGCTCAGGTTGAGATCAGTGCAGGCGCCGGCGGAACCGAGGCGCAGGACTGGGCGGCCATGCTTCTTCGGATGTACACGCGGTGGGCGGAGCGAAAGGGGTTCGGTATGGAGCTTCTCGACGAAAGCCAGGGCGAGGAGGCGGGAATCAAGGGCGCGGTGCTCGAGATCAGAGGACTCTATGCATTCGGATTCCTGCGGCCTGAAGCAGGAGTCCATCGCCTTGTGCGAATCTCCCCGTTCGATTCGGCCGCCCGTCGGCATACGAGTTTCGCTTCGGTGTTCGTTTATCCTGTCGTGAACGAGGAAATCAACATCGAGATTCGCGACGATGATCTGCGAATCGACGTGTATCGCGCGTCTGGTGCCGGAGGCCAGCACGTGAACAAGACGAGCTCAGCCGTTCGGATAACACACTTGCCCTCAGGTTTTGTGGTCGCATCCCAGGCGCAGCGCTCACAGTTCAAGAACAAGGCGCAGGCGATGCAGATGCTCAAGAACAAGCTCTATCAGGCGGAAATTCAGAAGCGCGAGGAGGAGAAGGCCAAGCTTGATGCCAACAAGCTCGACGTGTCGTTTGGCAGCCAGATCAGGAGCTATGTGTTTCAGCCTTATACGATCGTGAACGATCATCGCACCGAACTCAAGCTTCCAGATGTCCAGAAAGTCATGGACGGCGGCATTGATCCGTTTATCCGGGCCTATCTCAAACTGTCAGGCGGAGCTGCGTGACCGACGACCTCAATTTTGTCCTGAAGGCAAGACGTGAAAAACTCGAGGCGCTGAAAAGCGTTTCGGTTCCGCCCTTTGCCTATTCGTATCCGCGCGACCGTTCGGCTGCTCAGGCCCTCGCTGACATGCCTGTCGCGACTGAAGGAGGGGGAGAAGGGCACGATGACGGGCCCGTAGTGTCGCTTGCGGGGCGCGTTGTAGCATGGCGTGCGCATGGAAAAACCGTCTTTGCGCATCTCGCTGATTCGAGCGGCAGGATCCAGCTGTACTTTCGGCGCGACCAGCTTGGCGATGACAAGTTCGCGGTGCTCTCGCACTTCGACCTCGGTGATATCGTGGGTGTCAGCGGGCCGTTATTTCGGACGCGCACCGGAGAGATCACGGTCAGGGTAGCAAGCTTCGAGCTGCTGGCGAAATCGCTGCGCCCGCTTCCGTTCGGGAAAGAGGAAGTGATCGACGGCGAGATAGTGCGCCATTCCGGCTTCAGCGATCCCGAGCAGCGGTACAGGCAGCGCTACGCCGACCTTGCGGTGCATCCGGAGGTGCGTTCGCTGTTCGTCGCGCGATCGATGATGATTACCTCGATGAGAACGTTTCTCGACGGTCTCTCCTTTCTCGAAGTCGAGACGCCGGTGCTCCAGCCTCTGTACGGTGGAGCCGCTGCCCGCCCGTTTGCAACGCACCACAATGCGCTGGACATGCCACTGTTTCTGCGAATTGCAGACGAGCTCTACCTGAAGCGACTCGTGGTCGGCGGATTCGAGCGGGTTTATGAGATAGGACATGATTTCAGGAACGAGGGAATTGACCGGACGCACAATCCGGAATTCACCATGCTCGAGTTTTATGAGGCATACGCTGACTACGAGCAGATGATGCAGCGGGTTGAAGCGCTCCTCGTCCATGTTTCGGCTGCGCTCGCGGGGATGCCCGGACTCGAAGAAAGAATTCCGTTGCTCACTCCTCCGTTCCGCAGGATCGAATGGGTGCCATCTCTCAACGAAGCTGCAGGGATAGACGTGATGGCACTGAGTGATGCCGCCATGCGCGACCTCGCGAGCCGGGTCGGAGTCTCTCATCCCGAAACGCTGAGCCGGCCGAAGTTGATAGACGAGATTTTCCAGGAGCTTGTGGAATCGCGGATTACCGAGCCGACATTCGTCATTGATTATCCCAAAGAGCTGTCTCCGCTGGCCAAGCCAAAGCGCGGGAATCCAGCTCTTACAGAGCGCTTTGAGCTTTTCGCGAACGGCAGGGAGCTGGCGAACGCCTTCAGCGAGCTGAACGATCCACTCGATCAGCGTGAGCGGCTCGAGGCGCAGGCGCGCCTCCGCGCAGATGGAGATCTCGAGGCGTCGGGTGTGGACGAGGATTATCTGCGCGCAATGGAATACGGCATGCCTCCTATGGGCGGAGTCGGGGTAGGAGTAGACCGGCTCTTCATGTATCTGACCGGCACGGCGAGTATACGCGACGTGATTCTCTTTCCAACCATGCGGCCAGAATGAACAGACTCGAATTCTCCATAGCAGCCAGGTATCTGCGCAGCCGGAGGGGCTCTCGCCTTCTTTCGCTGATCAGCGTGATTGCTATTGGCGGAGTGCTCGTCGGCGTGAGCGCGCTGATTCTCATCATCGGCGTGATGAACGGACTTCAGCGCGATCTTCGCGAGAAAATTCTTGTCGGGAGTCCCGATGTTCGCGTGCTGAGTTACGGCGAAGACCTCAAGATCGATGACTGGCGCGGAGCGCTCGCAAAGGTCAAGCAGCAGCCTGGAGTCGTTGCAGCCGCCCCGTTTGTTCTCGTTGAAGGCGGGATGAATGCCGGTCACGACTACGGCGGCGCCGCGTACGTCGTCGGCATGCAGCCATCTGGGCGGGGTGTGCCCGAGGTTACGACAATCAGGCAGCATCTCATTTCGGGCGACTTCCGCTTTGCATCCTCCGACGGTCAGGGAAGAGGCATAGTTCTCGGCAAGCTCGTAGCGTCGCGATACAACGCGTGGCCAGGCGACAAGATCACGCTCATCTCGATTGCTGGAATGAAGCCGAATGCAGTGACAGGTGGTTTCGTCCCGCGTTTCTTTGACTTCGAAGTGACGGGCATTGTGGAGACGGGGATGTACGAGTACGACAATGCCTATGTGTACATCGCCCTCGACAAGGCGCAGGAGTTTGCTGCGCTGGGTGAAGGAGTAACCGGAATCGAGGTCAGGACGAAGGACCGGTGGGGCGCGGCTGAGGTTGCCGGGCGCATCACTGCTGCCCTGGGCTGGCCTTATCGGACAGTTGACTGGCAGGAGCAGAATCGCTCCCTGTTCCAGGCGCTCAAGCTCGAGAAACTGGGAATGGGAGTGATTCTTCTCCTCATAGTGATGGTGGCAGCTTTCAACATTGTGAGCACGCTCACGATGGTGGTCACGGACAAGACCCGCGAGATCGGAATTCTGAAAGCAATGGGACTGCCTTCGCGCTCGATTCGCCGGATTTTCCTTGCCCAGGGCATCGTCATCGGTCTCGTCGGCACCTTCCTCGGCCTGGTGCTTGGCTTTGGAGGCGCTTATGCTCTCGAGCGATACAAGTTCATTCCGCTCGACCCCTCCATCTATTTCATTGACCACCTGCCTGTTGCAACGCAGCCGGCGGATGTCATATGGATCGTCCTTGCGAGCGTGCTTACTGCTGCGGCCGCAACACTGTATCCGGCCATCCAGGCGTCGCGGCTTTACCCGATTGACGC
>JBKJNN010000112.1:0-4254 GCA_046593625.1 Gemmatimonadaceae bacterium
CGCTGGCTCCGGGATTTGCGGACTGCGGGCTAACTGCTTCGGACTGCGGACCAACCGCTGCGGATTCAGGACTCACTACGGGCTGCTGACTAACTGCGGATTGCGGACTAACTGCCACTGCGGACTGCGGACTATCTGCGGAGTGTGGACTAGCACCCACGAGGATCTCCCCCTCATTTATCCTAACCTCATACATTGGAAGGGGTTGCGTCGCGGGGCCCTGCGCTACCGCACCCGTCTCACAGTCGAATCTCGCCCCGTGCCAGGCGCATTGGATAGTACCGTCGGGCAGCACATCGCCCAGGGACATCTCGAAGTCCTGATGCGTGCAATTGTTGGCAGCGGCAAAGATCCGCCCTTGGCTCCGAATAAGGCACACTCGCTCCCCGCCAGCCAGTGTCACGGCGAGCACTCCTTCCTCCGGAATGTCGTCGATCGAAGCCACATTTTCAAAGCCCTCTGAGTCCGCCATGCAGGTCCGGTTTCGTTGACTATCCCGACAAATTTACTTAGGATTCAATCTATGTCACGAAGTGCTGTAACGCCAAGGAGTTAGGTATGGGTTCCGCAATTGAATCACTGGTCAACAAAGAGTACGCATACGGCTTCGTGACCGACGTTGAAACGGACACAATCCCGCGTGGTCTGAGCGAGGATGTAGTCCGCATCATCTCGGCGAAAAAGAACGAGCCGGAGTTCATGCTCGAATGGCGCCTCAAGGCCTATCGCCGCTGGCTCACGATGAAAGAGCCGCACTGGGCCAACCTGAACTACAATCCGGTCGACTACCAGAACATCATCTACTATTCGGCGCCAAAGAGCATCAAGCCGCTTCAGAGCCTCGACGAAGTAGATCCTGAACTTCTGCGCGTTTACGACAAGCTGGGGATCTCACTCAGCGAGCAGAAGAAGCTCTCGGGCGTGGCAGTCGATGCGATTTTCGACAGCGTGTCCGTCGGCACGACGATGAAGGAAGAACTCTCGAAGCACGGGATCATCTTCGGCTCCTTCGGTGAAGCCGTCCAGAATCATCCCGAGCTGATCGAGCGCTACCTCGGCACCGTCGTTCCGCACAGCGACAACTTCTTTGCCGCACTCAATGCCGCTGTCTTCAGCGATGGCTCGTTCTGCTACATCCCGAAGGGCGTAAAATGTCCGATGGAACTGTCCACCTACTTCCGCATTAATTCAGCTGATACAGGCCAGTTCGAACGCACGCTGATCATTGCTGACGAAGGTGCTTCGGTGAGTTACCTCGAAGGCTGCACGGCTCCGAAGCGCGATACCAACCAGCTCCACGCAGCAGTGGTGGAATTGATCGCGCTCGACAACGCATCCATCAAGTATTCAACGGTGCAGAACTGGTATGCCGGCGATTCTGAAGGAAAGGGCGGCATCTACAACTTCGTGACCAAGCGCGGAAAGTGCGCCGGGGTGAATTCCAAGATCTCCTGGACTCAGGTGGAGACGGGCTCGGCGATCACGTGGAAATATCCGAGCGTGATTCTCCAGGGCGACAATTCCACCGGCGAGTTCTACTCGGTGGCGGTGGTGAACAATCACCAGCAGGCCGATACCGGCACGAAGATGATCCACATCGGCAAGAACACGAAGAGCAACATCGTGTCAAAGGGCATCTCTGCAGGAAAGGGCAATAACTCGTATCGCGGTCAGGTGAAGATTCTTCCGCGGGCAACAGGCGCGCGGAATTACACGCAGTGCGACTCGATGCTCATCGGCAACGAGTGCGGCGCCCACACTTTCCCGTACATCGAAGTCCAGAACAACACGGCCACTCTCGAGCATGAGGCGTCAACATCGAAGATCGGAGAAGACCAGATCTTCTATTGCAGGCAGCGCGGCTTGAGCGCGGAGCATGCGGTGTCGATGATCGTGTCGGGATTCTGCCGGGAAGTTTTCCAGGAGCTGCCGATGGAGTTTGCGGTAGAAGCGCAGCAGCTGCTGGGGATCACGCTCGAGGGCAGCGTCGGATAGGGCAGTACCCAACCACACAAAAAAAATCAAAGTGCTAGAAATCAAGAACCTCCACGCCGTAATCGGCGAGAAAGAGATACTGAAGGGAATCGACCTCACTGTGAATGCAGGCGAGGTCCATGCTGTCATGGGTCCGAACGGGTCCGGCAAGAGCACGCTAGCTCAGGTCCTCGCGGGTCATCCGGCGTATGAGGTTACGGAGGGCGAGGTTCTGTACGACGGGCGAAACCTTCTCGAGATGGATCCCGAGGTGAGGGCGCAGGAGGGAATCTTCCTGGCGTTTCAGTACCCGATCGAAATTCCCGGTGTCACCAACGCGTATTTCCTCCGCTCGGCCTACAACGAGATTCGCAAGTCGAAGGGCATGAGCGAGCTCGATCCGCTCGAGTTTCTCGACCTGATGGAAGAGAAGACAAAGATCGTGGAGATGGATCCCGCGATGATGAACCGGTCGGTGAACAGCGGATTCTCGGGCGGCGAAAAAAAGCGGAACGAGATTCTCCAGATGGCCGTTCTCGAGCCACGCATGGCCATACTCGACGAGACAGATTCAGGGCTCGACATTGATGCGCTGAAGATCGTATCAGCAGGCGTGAATGCGCTGAGGCGGCCCGACAATGCAACGATCGTGGTCACGCACTATCAGCGCCTCCTCAATTACATCGTTCCCGATTTCGTGCATGTGCTGGCTAACGGGAGGATCGTGAAGTCGGGCGGCAAGGAGCTCGCGCTCGAGCTTGAAGAGAAGGGATACGACTGGATTCCAGGTGCTGCCGCGTGAGTGATGCGGTCAACACGCTCGACCCGGTAAAACCGGCAACTGGAACTTCCCATGCAGGGAAGAATTCCGCGTGGCTGAAGGAAATTCGCAGCGCGGGCCTGGCCGACTTCGAGCGGCTTGGCTTTCCGACGATGAAGGATGAAGACTGGCATTTCACGAGTGTCGCTCCGATCTCCGAAAAAACTTTCGGGGCTCCGAAAGAGGGGATGACCGTAACGCCGGAGATTCTCGCGCGGTTCGGGTATGGTCAGGACTGGCATACACTCGCCTTCGTGAATGGCCGGCTGGCGACTCCGCTGCCCGGTGCGGCATTGCCTGAAGGAATCGTGGTTGCCGATCTCGCGTCTGAGCTTTCTTCCGAGAGCGCGATGGTGAAGCGGCATTACACGAAGCTGGCGACATCTGAAAGCGGCGCGTTCACGGCGCTCAATGCCGCGCGAGCGACTGATGGCGCAGTGGTTCACATTGCTGCCGATGCAGTGGGCGACAGGCCGATCCATCTGCTCTTCATCACCGATCCTGGTGCGGATGGCTCAGCTCTGCACACGCGGAATCTGGTGCTGGCCGATCGGCATTCGGAGTGCACGATTATCGAGAGTTATGTGACGCTTGGTGGGGGCACGTACTTCACCAATGCTGTCACGGAAGTGTTCGTGGCAGAAGGCGCCCGCCTGGGTCACTACAAGCTTCAGAATGAGAGTGTCACTGCTTTTCATGTCGGCACGGTGCAGGTGCATCAGGCAGCGAACAGCAGGTATGAATCATTCTCCTTTGCCACGGGTGCACGGCTTTCGCGCACCAATGTGTACACGACGCTTGCTGGAGATTCGGCGGAGGCAGTGCTGAACGGACTGTACATGGTGGACGGGTCGCAGCACGTTGACCATCAGACGCGCATCGAGCACGTCGCTCCAAATTGCCCGAGTCACGAGTTGTACAAGGGCATACTGGATGGCGCGTCACATGGCGTGTTCAACGGCAAGGTGTATGTGCATCCGGAGGCGCAGAAGACCGATGGAAAGCAGAGCAACAACAACCTGCTGCTGTCGGATGCTGCGCGGATTGACACCAAGCCGCAGCTGGAGATTTTCGCGGACGATGTGAAGTGCACTCATGGAGCGACTGTGGGCAGGCTCGATGAGACTGCGCTGTTCTATATGAGGAGTCGCGGTGTCGGGCCGGCCCAGGCGAAGCGACTGCTGACGTATGCCTTCGCGGCGGACGTGCTGGAAAAGATCGAGCTCGAGCCGCTCAAGGATGCGCTCGAGGCGCAGGTGCTCGCACGGTTTACCGCGGCGTAATCAGAAGCTGAGGAAGTACCAGGCGGCGACGCCGATCAGGATTACCAGCAGTATGAACGTTGCGAAGGGAGGCTTTTTCCCCGGCGAAGCGCTCTGCGAATTCCCGAGGATCGGATTGCTGATTGTGGACCTCCGAGTCATCGCGTCGGGGTCGTGTCCGAGCGGACTTGCCGTATC